>CAZLOL010000064.1:0-16167 GCA_964561045.1 uncultured Ignavibacteriaceae bacterium
AAATAATTAAATTATTAATATAGTCTGGGATAAGATACATTCAGGCAGCACAGAGACAAAAATATATTAAGTAAGTTTGTTTTACGGATTCCATCCTACTCTTTTATAGGAATCAAGTTCAAGAGTAATATTTCCGATAAGGACATTAACCTGAGAAACCAAAGGAACACGAGCTTCATCATTAGAAAACCATCCTGCAAATTCACCTGTAAGGCCAAAAACACCGGTAAAATTAGCAACACCGCTGCACTTTATTGACTTAATATCTTCATCTGCAATTGAAATCGACACATCTTCTGCTTTCGAAGAATAATAATAATTGACAGAAGTTTCAGCTTCATTCATAAATACAGGTATCAGAAAATTCTCAGTTGAAAAAGAATTGAGCCTGGAATTATAAAAAAGAGATAACCCGTCCTGGAATTTTACATTTTTATTGAATGGTATCTTCTCATCAATTTCAACCTTTCCTCCTTTTATTTTACGGACATACACATAAAGAGAATCATAATTGAAATTGTATTCTATCGTTACAACTGCATCCTCCTTATACTCTGTTGCCTTGAACTTTTTTGAATAAACTTCTTTTCCGTCATATACCATATCAGATTCAAAGATACTGTTCAGGCTTACAAATGGAATGCCATTATATGATTTCATTACACACCTGGAAGAAAATACGGTTTTATCATTTTCAGACCCTTTACCTGTTACTTTAAATTTAACTTCACCCAATTTAATGAAACCGTAATATACTACATAATTTAATTCTTCTCCTTCAGAAAGCACCTTGTTCTGGCAAAACAAATTTCCGCTGAAGCATATTAGAATAAAGAATATAATTATTGCTTTTAACATAAGTGTCAGTTAAAATTATTTCATTTCGCAAACGCAGGAGGATTCCATGATTTTTTTTTATAGGAAATTAATTCACAGACAACGTTCCCGATAGAAGAATTATAATAAGCTTTTACAGGTACTCTGTAATCATCATCAGAAAGTAAGATAAGAAATTCTCCTTTTAGTCCGAAGAATCCTGTATAATCAGAAGTGCCTTCAAGTTTTATCACAGAGATCTCATACTTGAACTTTTCTATGTTCACTACTGACTTGTTTGCATTAAAGGAATATCTGACAGATGATTCCTCTTCATTTGCAAATACAGGTATATTGTAATTCTTATTGTTAAATGAATTCAACCGTGATTCAAACTGCCATGATAATTCATCTCTGAATTTAACATTTTTTTTTATTGCGATCTGTGATTTTTTTTCAATATTTCCGTCAGTTTCTTTAGCTACATTTACATAGTTTTTTTTGTAGTTGAATCTATAATCAGTTCTTGAGATTGATTTTTCTTTAAAACTTGTTTCATAAAATTTTTCTGAAATCAGTTCCTGATTTGATAATTCCATTTCAGATTCGAATATCTGATTGACTTTCACAAAAGGAACTTCGGGATAACTTTTTATTTCAAGTCTGGCATTATAAATAGTTTTCTTTCCTTCTTTTCGGGAGTTGGTTAGTATGTACTTAATATAACCTAATTTTATGAACCCAAAAGAAAGTTCGTATTTTAATTCTTCTCCGACCTCCATAACCTTGTCCTGAAGATAAGCTTCTTTAGAAAACAGAGTAAAGTAAATAAGAAATACAAAGAAGCTCGTTCTGCAATTCAGGTGGGGCATTTCAATTTTTATTGTTTTAAATTTGCTAATTTGATAGCTTCATCAAAAAGTGTTACAGCTTTTAAAAACTGTTCATCATTATTGACCCATACCATATAGCTTCCGGTGTTTCCCCATATATCCCTGGCAATTTGAAATTTAATAGAGGTCTTTATAAATCCCAGATCTTTCATGTACTCATCTTCATTAAAAGTCACTCCTTTTTCCGATGCCATGTTCTGAAGATCAGAAAGCATTTTTTCATCAACTACAAATCCGTCTCTGAATTCTGCAGCAGATTTATATGAAGATTCTATATTTTGCTTATTATTGGACATATATCTTTCAGTATAAATATAAAAAAGATTCAGCCTTCTGAGCTGTACAGAGTAATTTGTAAGCGTGTCAAGTTTAATTACATAATCCGGTGTTATTCCTCCTCCTCCATATACTGTTCTTCCTCCTGGTGTTCTAAACTCAGGCTTTAAACTATCTCTTAAATCATTTTTGTGATCAAAGTTATCTCCTTCTATATCAGTTGTGATCCGGTTTGTATATTTTGATCCTTCATATGGTTTTTGAATCAATCTGCCGGAAGGAGTATAATATCTTGCTGTAGTAACCCTGAATGCCGACCCATCAGGCAGATCAAACTGTCTCTGAACCAATCCTTTTCCGAATGTTGTTTCTCCAATTATCAATCCTCTGTCCAGATCCTGAACAGCTCCCGAAACTATCTCACTAGCTGAAGCAGAACCACCGTTAACCATAACTATCAATGGAATGTCATTGTAATTTCCTCCATCCGAAATATATTCTTCATTGAAATCTCTTATTCTGCTTTTTGTGTAAACTATCTTTTCACCTTTAGGTATGAATTCGCTTGCAATTTTAAATGCCTGATCCAGATATCCGCCCGGATCCCCTCTTAGATCCAAAATTACTTTTTTCATCCCTTGATTTCTTAATTCTCCCATTGCTTTCATAAATTCGTCATAAGTAGTACTTGCAAATCTGGAGATTTTTACATATCCGATTTCATTATTATACATGAATGAAGCATCTACGCTGTAGATCGGTATCTTATCTCTTGTAATTTCAAATTCCAGCGGTTCATTCATTCCCGGTCTTATTATTGTAATATTTACTTTTGTACCTTTTGGACCTTTAAGTTTCTTTGGTACATCATCTCTTGCAATCTTTACTGAACTCTGACCGTCTATCTTTACTATCTTATCACCGGCTAGTATTCCCAGTTTCTCAGAAGGTCCGCCGTTAATAGGAGAAACGATTGTCAGAGTATCGTTGATTATATCAAATTCTACACCAATCCCTTCAAAACTTCCCTGAAAATCCTCGTTCACCCTTTTCAACTGATCAGCGCTTATATAGACAGAATGAGGATCTAATCCTTCCAGCATGCCTTTAATTGCGTCCTCTGTCAGCTTCTGAGAATCAACATCATCTACATAATACCTGGAAGTTACTTCAAGTGCATCATTAAACTTCCTGACCTGTGAAGTTATTTTATCATCAGAAACTGCATCCTGAATCTTCATTCCGACGAAGATACCCAATGCAATGAGGATTATTGAAACGGGGAGAATAAATTTTTTACTCATTATATTATAATATTAATTGTTAATTTATTTTTTAAAAATACATTATAAAGACAACATAAGAAATACTATTGTTTCCATAAATGTTCCTTTTATTATACTTACCACAAATTACAGAAACAGATTGAATACAATGTAACTCAGATTTCTGAAAACTCTGAAAAACCATATTTTATATTACATGAAACAGGCTGATTTAATTTTCGGTTAATAAATTTCCTTAATATTCGTTTATTACGCATTTTCTTTAATATTGTTAATGAAATATATTATTGTAAAATAAAAATATTATCAAGAAATTTTAATCCGCTATTCTCGGTTTTGAATTTAAACCATTCTGAATTCAAATTAATAAAAATATTTTCTAAATATAAAAATTAATAAATTTTGTATTGACTTAACGAATAAAAATAATCATTATTGAAGAAAAATTTTCAGGAGGATAATGATAAATCGGTTACTAGTTAAGCTAATCTTAAAGTAAACCAAATCCAAATTATGAATTATTTTAAATCAAAACTTGTCCTATTAGCATTAATATCTATTATTGCTTTTCAGGATGGATTTTCTCAGGGCAGTGGTAATAAATACGCGGGTGAATTTCTATCTTTAGGAGTAGGCGGAAGACCAAGAGGTATGGGCGGGGCTTATGTTGCTTTAGTAAATGATGTAACTGCAGGTTACTGGAATCCGGGTTCACTTTCCAAAATGAATTATCCTCAATTTGCTCTTATGCACGATGCACAGTTTAGTAATCTTGTAAATTACGATTACGGAGCTGTAGGAATTCCTTTCGGAAAAAATGCTTCGTTAGGTTTAAGTCTTATCAGAATGGGTGTTGACGATATAGCAGATACCAGAAATGCTCTGATAGAAGAAAACGGAAACGGAATTTATGAACAGGAATTAGGAGAGCGTCTTGATCCATCAAAAATCACTTATTTCAATGCCGCGAATTATGCATTGTATATTACTTATGCTAAAAGACCTTCAGAAAAATTTACTTACGGTGTGAATCTGAAAATTATCAGAGAAAATCTTGCAGAAGCAGGCGCATGGGGTTTAGGTTTTGATTTAGGAGCTTCTTATAATCCTTTCGGAGATTTTTATCTCGGTGCCAACCTGATGGATATCACAACTACTTATCTTTCTTGGTCAACCGGTAAGAAAGAAGTTATTACTCCTACGGCAAAACTGGGAACAGCATATATTCTAGAGTTCTTTAACGGAACAATTACGCCTGTGATGGACTTTGATATCAGATTTGAGAACAGACAACAAAGTGCAAATGCAAATCTGGGTCCTGTGAGTTTGGATCTTCATGCCGGATTGGAATATACTTTCAAAAATCTTATAAGTCTTAGAACCGGATATAATGATCTTGGAAATCTTACACTCGGTGCAGGAGTGAAGCTGCCGAAAATTAATATTGACTATTCCTTTTCAAAATTTGACGGACTGGAAGAACTTGGAAACAGTCATTTGATATCATTAACCTTTACTCTTGAAGAAGAGAAATTTCAAAGAAAGTAATATTTAATAAAAATCGAATCAAACTTTTAACCTTGTTAATTATTTAACAAGGTTTTTTTATTTTTTTATAATCTGGAAGTATCAAATAATTGCACTGATTTTATAACTAATCTTTTAGAATACTATTATAAGTATGTTTTGTACAAATTCTGATAAACGGGACATTTAATTAAATAATGAAAAATATAGGAATTGCAATTCACGGAGGTGCCGGAACGATCTTAAAATCCAAAATGACACCTCAAAAAGAAACTGACTTCAAAAATTCTCTGAAAGATGCTCTGACCGAAGGATGGAATATTCTGAATTCAAATAAAAGTTCACTCGATGCCGTGGAAAAAGCGGTAGAAATTCTCGAGAACAATCCGTTATTTAATGCAGGAAAGGGTTCTGTTTTTACTCACGAAGGAAAACATGAAATGGATGCATCTATCATGGATGGAAAAACTTTAAATGCAGGATGTGTTTCCTCGGTTTGCAATATTAAAAATCCGATTTTACTTGCCAGATTGATAATGGAAAAATCTGATTTTGTTTATCTGAACGGCAAAGGTGCCGAAGAGTTTGCCGCAAATCATAATCTGGTGTTTGAGAAAAATGAATATTTTTTTGATGATTACAGATATAAACAATATTTAAACGCCCTTGAAAAAGACAATGTTATTCTTGATCATTCCGACGAAGATAGGACAAAAAAGTTTGGTACAGTCGGTGCTGTGGCTTTAGATTCAAAAGGAAATTTAGCGGCGGCAACTTCCACGGGAGGTATGACAAATAAAAAATTCGGAAGGATCGGTGATAGTCCAATAATCGGTGCCGGAACTTATGCTAACAATTCCACCTGTGCTGTTTCATGCACCGGTAACGGAGAATATTTTCTAAGATCAGTTACGGCTTATGATGTTTCTGCTCTTATGGAATACAGAAATATTTCATTATATGAAGCTGCAAAATTAGTTATTCAGGTTAAGCTGAAAAATATTAAAGGAGAAGGCGGTCTTATTGCAATAGATAAATTCAACAACATTTCCATGCTATTTAATACAAAGGGAATGTATAGGGCATCATTAAAAACCGGAAAAGACATTGAAATTAAAATATACAAATAATAAATATAATTTATTTATTACAATAAATATGAATTCAATTTGAACCATTAAAGTTTTTATGGTTTTGATTTTGTCAGGGTTCAATTACAAAAAGTCATTTCATTATATTCAATACTGTCAAATAGAGAATTAAATTGTATTTTAATAAATTTAAATTCACTGATTGAGTTTAAAATTTAATTTTAGTATTTTTGTATAAAGATTCATTTAACCAATTAATTTATGAAATTAAACCTAAACAACATGTTTGGAAACAAAACTAAAGAATCTTCTTATAAAGAAACTTCTTATAGCGAAGAAGTAAGAACTCCGGTCAGAACAACCGCTCCGAGTCAGGATAAAATATTGACACTGATAAGCGAAGGTTGTAAGTTTGAAGGTAATCTCTCATCTCCTTCCACAACTAAAATTGATGGTCATGTAGTAGGAAACTTAAGAGGAGAAAGCGGAATAATTATTGGAGAAAAAGGGGTTGTTGAAGGAAATGTTAACGCAGTTGATGTTGTTATCTACGGAACTGTAAAAGGTAATGTAAAAGCTCATAAACTTGAGCTTAAGAGATCTGGTACACTGGACGGCGATATAATAGTTGAGGAACTGGTAACAGAGTCCGGGTTTAAATTTAATGGAACGGTGAAAATGGGAGATAAATCGAAAAGCAATATTATTGACATGAAAGTAGATATGAAAGATAATGATATTGAAATACACAGTGAAGAGAAACCAAAAGATAAACCGGTTTTAAAATTTCATTAATTAATTAAACAATTATAACCGGCCGGAATTTAAATCCCTGTTAATAAAATAATATTTTTATTAACAGGGATTTTTTTGCATTATGATTTTTGGGGGAAGTTAGAATCACCGATTTAAATTAGTTTCCTGATGCAGTTAATTTCATATCAATCTCTTTCCTGGAGCCATCTCTTATAATTTTCATATTTAAATTATCACCCGTCCTGAGATCATTAATTATAAACAAAAGATCGCGTTCATTTTTAATTATTTCTCCGTTTGCTTCTATTATAACATCTTCGGGTTTTAATCCCGCATTGTCTGAAAGGCTTCCGCGCATTACTTCAGTCACTACTACACCTTCAGCTTTGTCAAGCTTAAGATACTTTGCTATCCTGTCATCTATTCCCTGAATTCGGAAACCAACATTGAAATTTCTTTCAATCTTACCGTTTACTTTGATCTCTTCCATTAACTTCTTTACCCTGTTTATTGAGATTGCAAATCCAACTCCGATACTTCCGGTGCTGTATCCACCGCCGGTAAAGATTATGGTATTCATTCCAATCACTTCACCTTCAGCATTCACGAGCGGTCCGCCGGAATTACCGGCATTGATTGATGCATCCGTCTGAATCATGTCTTTGTAAACCCTGTTCCCTTCGGCATTTACTTTCATATCTTTAGCGCTTACAACACCAACTGTAACCGTAGGCTTGTCATTGATTTCAAATAAACCGAAAGGATTGCCAAGTGCAATTACCCATTCACCGATAATTACATCATCAGAATTTCCAAGCTTTACATAATCTAAATTATTTTTGTCTATTTTTAAAAGCGCAACGTCGCTGTTCTTGTCCGAACCAATCAGCTTAGCCTCTATGGTTTCTCCGTTTGTCATGGTTACGGAAATCTTTGTAGCATTTCCGGCTACGTGGTCATTAGTAAGTATATATCCGTCAGGTGAAATTATATAACCGGAACCAAGCTCTTTTACTACCTGTTTCTGAGGTCCTCTGTTGCCAAAGAACTGTTTAAAGAAAGGATCGTTATTAAACATTGAAAATGGATCCTGAACTTCCCTTACCTCTTCAACATTAATTCCGACAACCGCCGGAGATACTTTCTTTACTGCTCTTGTTATCGCATTCTCCCTGCTTTCAGAAATGTTATTGTTTTTTTCCTGAACTGAATTCTGAACAGGTGTAACATTTTTGTTTTGCTCTGAAGAATTATAATTTTTAAAGAAATATTTTCCGATTAATATTCCGGATGTCAATATTAAAAGGATAATAAAACTGATTAATATCTTTTTTCCCATTAATGTATTAATTTTTAGAATGTAATTCTTTTCTGCTGCCTGCATGTTAATGTTGCCTGTTTTCATTTTATATTATTCGTTTAATCGATATACGATTTTATTTTTTTAAATGTTTCTTTACTTTTTTATAGATCGCATCCCTGTCTATCTGATACTTGCTCATAAGCTGTGAAGCAATGATTCCGCTTTCTCCAAACGTGTCATCTATTGCAATATAATCCATCCTGGTAGGATGATGCAGTGCCAGAACCTCTGCAACCGCCCCGAACAATCCGCACTGCCACTGATGATCTTCACACGTAATTATCAAACCGGTTTCTCTCGCGCATTTTATAATTGTTTCAGCATCGATCGGCTTAATTGTATGCATGTTTACAACCCTGGCATTTATGCCTTCCTTCTTAAGCTTCTCCGATGCAAGGATAGCTTCCCAAACAAGAAGACCGCTTGCAATTAATGTTACATCATTTCCGTCAATCAGCGTATCTGCTTTTCCAAATTTAAAAGACGCATTCAGATCCGTAAAATTAGGGGATTTTTCCCTGTAAAATCTGATATAGAAAGGTCCTGTGGTTTCAAGCGCAAGTCTGACAGCCTTGTAAGTCTGATTGTAATCACATGGAGTTATTACATTCATATTCGGAAGAACTCTCATGATTGCAACATCTTCAAACGACTGATGAGTTGCCCCGTCCGGTCCGACTGTAATACCGCAGTGAGAAGCGCATATCTTTACATTCATCTCACTGTACGCTACTGATTGTCTGATCTGATCAAACGGACGGCCGGTGGCAAACTCTCCGTAAGTGGATGCTACAGGGATCTTTCCCGCTAAAGCAAGTCCGGCAGCAGTCCCGATCATATCCTGTTCAGCTACTCCTACAGATATAAATCTGTCCGGATAGGCATCCCTGAACAGATTTGTTTTTACTGAACCTGATACGTCTCCTCCGAGAACAACAATATCTTCATTCTCCTTTCCTGCATCTACCAATGCATCTGCAAAACCCTGCCTTGTCTCTTTAAGTTCGGGATCTTCTGTGTTATACTTCATTTTGATTTTATTTGTTAAATTGCAAAAACAAAAATACTTTTTCTAAATAAGGTTTTCAAATGAATAATAAATGCAGACTTCATCAACTGAGTTTTCAAGCAAACTATTAATCATCCGGAATTAATAAGAATGCAAATACAGATAATTAAAGAATTATTACTGATAATATATTCATCAAAAGTCTTTTATTAAACATCCCCGGAATCAGTGGGAAAGAAATTTAACAGTAATACCTAAAAAAAAATCCCGGTTTATTTGATTCCGGGATTTTGAAATGTTTCAGATCTTAGATCTAATTGATTTATTACGGTGCGCTTACTGAAATAAAATTAATACTGTTATTATAAAGGAAAACTATATCATCAAGATCAATGACCCTGTCGTTATTGATGTCTTCGGGAATATATCCTGTATAAAATAAATTTCCGGCATTGTATGTACTCAGGAGATCATCACCGTCTACAATATCATCCTGATTTACATCACCGCAATATATAAATGATTTTCCGTTTTTCACTGACATATTGTTTCCGTAAGCCATTGACGGATCCGATGAGAAGTCATATTCAAGATTATATGAACTGAATAATTCCCCGTTTTCCCTGCTCCATGTTTCTACAGAGTTTCTGTGTGAGATATGTATATAATACCTGTATTGCTCTGAAGGAATGGTAAAAGACCCTGTTCCGCTCCCGTTTGTATCCAGATAATATTTTTCAGACTCAAGCATTGCATAAGGAGGTCTGGTATCTCTTAAGATTACTGATATTGTATCTCTTTCCGGAAAAATTGCTTCCAGTAAAACCGAAATCGCAAACTGCGAACATTTATTTTTAAGCATACCCGCATCCGGTCCGAATTCAAGCGCCAGAGAAGAATTGAAAAGCGGACCTTCCTGTAACACTCCTGAAGAATCTTTTACCCTGTAATGCAGATATTTATTCTCACTTAAATAACTTAAACCTACCAAATGCGATGGTAAAGTATTATTGCTATATTTAGAGATGAATTCTTCTCCGGTTGACTGCTGATCATACTGAACAATTAATTTAGAGTTTTGGATCAATGAAGTTCCAAATTCTATTATTACCTGAAACGAAACATAACATTCATTGCCGCCCGATTTTAAAGGAGCCCTGTCGTAAGTGATTATAAGCTGATCCCCTGCTATTTTATAGCATAAGCGGTTTTCAGTTGCAAAGCTGCTGCTGAAATCCAGATCTATCCACAGCGGAGAAAAAAGAGGAACAGGATGTAATATCAGACTGTCTGTTCCGGAGGGATCTGACGCAAGAAGTATATTATCATTTCTGAATCCGATAACTCCGTTGGTTGATATGAAGACTGAATCATATTCTGCATCGAAAAATTTCACTGCATTGCCCGGTGGGAGCAGACTGCCTAAGCTGAAATATCCGTCATCTGCATTACCCGTTAACCGTCCTTCTGACATATCCTCTCTATTGAGGATCAGATTTATGCTTCCCGAAGTATCCTTCCGGCAATATTCAGGATAAGAAGCTGCATTCATGGAGCATGATGTAGAATTTGCAAAATAATAATATCCGGCTGAAGCCTGACCTCCTCCGAAATTCGGATTTATTATTGAAAATGATGAATGTAATGTATCATTCACGGGATCCTGATCTGTAGAAAGGCTTGTATAAATTTTTACCTGATAGTCGCCGGGAACATTCACACTGATCGTATCGAACCTAATTTCCTTTGTATTCCCGGATGAAAGAGTATCCTGCTTTACTCTCTGAAAATTCACCGGTCCGGCAACTGAATACGTTATGCTGAAAGGAACGTTTTGATTTACCGTTCCGGGATTAAATATTTCAGCCACAGGTATTATGTTTTCACCTGTACATATGATTATATTATCTGAAGGACAGATATTTCTTATAACACTTACATCACTGAAATTTGAGCGGCTGACACTTATATCATCAAGACGTATGTTTTCTCCGTTTAAATTAATATGCTGAAATCCGATCCAGACTTTTTGCCCGGCATAATTATTCAGGCTTATCGACTTGCGTACATATCCGTACGGAACAGCATAGGAAATACTGTCCATCATTTGAAAAAGATTTTCATTTGTTCCGCTTAAAAGAGAATCCTGAGTTGATATCAGTACATTCAATGTGTCTTTATAAAAACGCCAGAAAGTTTGTCTGAAATGAAATACAAGAGAGTCCCCTGATAAAGGAATAAAACCCTTTGTCACAAGAATATTATTTGAACCTGTTAATGAAAAATTTGAGACAGCGCATTTACTTCCGGAATTTATCATCCTTGATGAACTCTTCCATTCGCCTTCCCAGGACTGCAGATTTATTACACTCCATCCCTGAGGCGGAAATTCAATTCCCTCAAAACTTTCATTAATTCTGTATTGCGCATAGATCAGCTTATTGTCTAAAATCAATAATTCCGACAATAAGAAAATTAAGATGAAAAAAGATCTCATTTAAATTCCCCGCAGATTTAATTATAAAATATTTTTTGCTTTGGGGGTATCTTGGGATGAATATTACATTTGGGGGAGCAGTGATGATCAGTTTATAATATCCTGAATATAAAACCTATAAAGACATTGGGTATCCTTATATTTCCTTTCTGTGATTTTTTTGAATTACAATATCTGATTTTTTTTAATTTGAATCAAGCGATTGATAAATACAACTTTAAAGGAGAAAGATTCCATCCTTTATTAAGATGGAATCTTTGTCTGATATTTAATCAAGGTTTTACAGTTTCCGCAAATAAAGATGCATTATTATAACAGATGATCAGATCGTTTAGGTTAACTGTATTATCTCCGTTGAGATCATGCAGAACATCACCTGTAATAAAATTAACTGCACCCGCATAAACTTCTATCAGATCTGATAATTCCACAGTTCCGTCATTATTAACATCACCGCTGTACATAGCATACTTTACCGGAGAATTATCGACCAGTATCATATTATTCCCGTATGCCTGCTGATCTGATGAAGTAAAATCATACGAATTTATTTTCATCGGATCATAGATTATCCCTCCGGAGCTGCTCCAGGTCTCAATACAGTTTCTGTGTTTTAATACAATATAATACGTTCCCGGACCGGCATTATTAAATTTATAATTACCTGTTAAAGAAACCGAATCAATCAATGCATTAGATGAATCAACTACACTGAAAGGTGCAGATGAATTTCTTAAATAAGCCGTAACAGTATCTGATTTATTTAAACTGCTCGTTCCTGAATTATAGAATCCTTCCATTCCGGCTGTGATACTGAAATATGTTTTAAGTACATATAGTCCGGTGGATCTGTCAGATGCTGCTATCTTTCCTGACGGGAACATATATCCTCCCCAGCAGCCTTCATAGCTTTGATTATTATTCAAAGGAAATGTATCATACCAGGCAACTTCTATTGGAACCGCAGGATTGGAAATATCCACTAATCTGATTCCTGAGCTATAATGAGCAACCAAAGCATAATTGCCATAAACTTCTACGTTGTGCACAATAGAAGATGTAATAGATGTAGGCTGCCATGCTGCTATAAAAGTAATATTGTTAAGATCCTCAATATTCCAAATTTTCATCCTGTAAGGAGCTGTACCAATTTCATCAGTTACAAGTAAATATTTTCTGTCAGGTGTCAAAGCAGTATTATGAGGACCGGAACCCGGTAGATTTGAAAAAGATGTTACAAGATTCAAACTGTTTTTGTTCACTGCGTTAATAATGCTCACTTTGCTCTGATAAACATTGGCTGAATAGATTGTATCATTAAACACCCTGCAGTCATGTATGTAATCGTTATTGTATGCTCCTCTTTTTACGGGAGTTTCAGGATCTGATGTAAGGTCATAAACTGTAACACCCTGACCAATACTAGCACCATTAACATATAGATATGGTCCTGACTGAGAGATTGTATGAGTGGAAGAATATCCTGCCGGCAGAAATTTTTTAATATAATGTACCGAATCAGGAAGATACTGGAGATCTACTATCTGAATACCGCTGTTTGCCACTTCAGACACTATATAAGCATAATGTGAATAAGTTTTCATTTCCCGCCATAGATTATTTCCGTTGCCGGGACTTGTGGAAGGAACAAATCCAACCTCATGAATATTACCTGCATCAGTTATATCTACAAATGACGTCCCGTCAAAGCAGCCGATTATGGCATACTCCCTTCCGTCCGGCGCCACATATCCCCAGACCGCAGAGTATGGAGTAATATGTGCATTTTGATTAGAAAGCAGGTACATGTTGTTATTTCCAAGCTGTGCATGAGATACAGATGAAATTGATAAAGTGAATAATAAAAGAATATAGATTGGATTATTCATAAGATTTTTATGATTAATGTTTATGCTTAATATAAAAAAGTTAAAAATTATTTTACTTCTTAAGAAGAAATTTACTTTGGGGTCTAATTGCGAAGCTGAGCTAATATATAAAAATTTAAATATAATATCTCACTATTTTTTTTAACTTTACGAAATTAAGTTTTTTTTAATATTACTTTAGATGATTTGTAAATTAACGGAATAGAAATTTTTTATGTTTTGATGTATCATAACCGAAGGGTGAATTATTAAATTCATTTATTTTCATATTTATTTTTTACAAACACTTTTTTACATTTTTAAAATGATCAGATTTAAAAAACCGATTTTAAAGTTCGGTAAGAAAGGTGAGAAAACAGGCTGGACATATGTTGAGATCACTGCAGATATCGCCGGTCAGATAAAACCCGGCTTTAAAAAATCTTTCCGGGTTAAAGGCAAACTTGATGATTTTATGATTAACAGAACTGCACTCATCCCCATGGGTAAAGGTAATTTCATTTTACCTATAAATGCAAAAATGCGGAGAAGCACCGGTAAAAATCATGGTGACGAACTTGTGTTAGAGCTTGAAGAAGATAACAGCCCAATTATTCATGATGCGGATCTTATTGAATGTCTCGAAGATGAACCTGCTGCAAAAAAATTTTTTTACTCCCTGACAAAGTCTCATCAGAACTATTATTCAAAATGGATCTCCTCTGCAGTAACTTTTGAGACTAAAAGCAAAAGGATCGCTCAGTGTATCAATGCTTTGCTGGAGAAGCAGCATTACGGAGAAATGATGAGATCAAATAAAAGCAGAAACAAATGATTAATGCAGATTCACTCTCTATTTACAATTTACAAATCGTAATGATTCAAAAAAATTGAACCGGTAATATTAAAAAATTTTATTTCAGAATGTTTTAAGATCTTTCAAAAATTTTTATATATTAACTTATGAGAAGTATATTTTTCAAATATCAGATATTTATTCAGCTCTTACATTATTTCAATTTAAAGAATACAGTCGTTTATTTACTTTTTCATATTTGAAATGATTATCACAAAGTTTTCAATTAAGCTTTTGCAGAGATTCTTTTGCCCTTTTGTTTTCGGGTCTTAAATTCAATGCCTGCTCATAGCATTTCCTCGCTTTATCCTTTTCGCTTTTCATAAGATATGCATCGCCCATGTCATTCCAGGCGACGACTATTTCCGGAAATTCCTTTGTATAAACGGAATACAGTGCAATTGCATTATCAGCTTCATTCTGTCTTAAGAATTCCCTGCCCGTAAAAAGAAGTATCATGTCATCACTGAGATCTATCCCTGCAGCTGAAAGCTCCTCTTTGTAATTTGAAGTGAAGTTATCCGCTCCTTTATTTTTTATAATATCGTAAATTACCTGAGCAGGAGGAGGGCTGAATGGTTTGACTTCCCTGCCATTAAGTACAGCCGACAATCTTTGTGAAACTTCCTCAGCTGTCCCCTGGTCATAGTTTGATAATACCACCATCACATAATTCTTTTCCATGTTTATTCCGAAGACTGCGCTTATACCCGGAGCTCCGCCTGCTATGGCAAACCTTCCTTTACTTTTAAAATCGTCCCAGCTTTCATACTGAACGGGGAACAAGGGAGAGTTGAACAGCTTCACTTTATGCTCATCCGAAAGAAGTAAATTGTCATTGATCAGTGACTGTGCAAATTTATTCATGTCACCCGTTGTAGAATATATCCCGCCGGCTCCGGCTCCTATGAGATTCATATCCGAGTTATCCTGTTTAACTCCAATCTGATTGGAAAGATATCCCTTCGCCTTACCTTCCACTTCAATATTCATAACTTTAAATCCGGAGTTCTCCATTCCCAGCCTGTCAAATATTCTTTCTTTAAGAACTTCCTCCAGTGTCTTTCCGCAGACTTTCTCGACAACAGCTGCAAGTATAACATAACCTGAATTAGAATACTGAACCTTACTGCCGGGTGTGAATTCTAAACCTGATCTCTGAATCACC
This sequence comes from uncultured Ignavibacteriaceae bacterium, assembly GCA_964561045.1. Taxonomy (GTDB): domain Bacteria; phylum Bacteroidota; class Ignavibacteria; order Tepidaquicellales; family Tepidaquicellaceae; genus JAGPCH01. The sequence goes on from CAZLOL010000064.1 coordinate 15,407, forward strand.
GGCATTACATCGCTTATGTTCTTAATGCTGCCGAGTTCATCCGGGCTCATAGCTTCCCTTAAGAAATCACCAAATCCCGAAGAATGATCAAGCAGCTGCTGAATTGTCACGTTATCGGATATTTCGGATGAAAATCCCGTCAGGTATTTCCCCAAGTTATCCGGCAGATTGATTTTATTTTCCTGTGAAAGCTGATGAACAAGTGTTTTCACAAAAAACTTTGTAATGGATCCGGTCTGGAATTTTGTATTAACGGTATTAGGAATGTTCTTATCATAATCAGCGCTGCCTATGGAAATATCAAAGGTTACCTTTCCGTCTTTAACTATCAGAGCATTTCCGGAAAATACATTTTTACTATATGCTTCATTTATTATACTCTCAAATTTTCCTGCATCAGTATCACCTGATGCCTGTCCGAAAGAAAAAAACGGAAGCATAATAATATTAGCGAACAGATATATCAATTTTAATTTATTCATAAATTTATTTTTTAAAATTTTAAAATATAATTTCTTAATTGATCATGAATTAATTCACTCAGTCCTGAAAGGTTTATCAATTTACAGGTTTCCTATCTTTTTTATTTAATTAATAATCTAATTATTTAAAATCCGGTATAAATCCTCGTTCATACCGGATCTCATAAATTTATTTCTTAAAATTCTCAGACTCTACGAACTCACCACATTCACCTAACTCTATAAACTCTATAAACTCTATAAACTCTATAAACTCTATAAACTCTATAAACTCTATAA
>CAZLOL010000065.1:0-15941 GCA_964561045.1 uncultured Ignavibacteriaceae bacterium
ACCACGCTATGAAAAATTCCATTCCGTAAGCAAAGCCGACCATCATTCCCGTTGCAAGAAGTATCTTATTCATTTTCTCGAGATGCCCTATCGTGATAATGTGTTCCATGTTGAAGACTTTTCTTACGAGTATCAGTACGGTGGATACCATTCCGAATCCCGAGAAGATAGCTCCAGCGACGAAGTACGGTGGGAATATAGTAGTATGCCATCCGGGAATAACTGATACGGCAAAGTCAAAGCTAACTATCGTGTGAACGGATAATACAAGCGGAGTGGAAATTCCTGCAAGTATCAGATAAGCTCGTTCATAAGAACTCCAGTTCCTGTTTGAGTTTGTCCATCCAAAACTTAAAACCGAATAAATAGTCTTCTTGATTCTGCCTGTCGCCCTGTCTCTGAGATTAGCAAGATCAGGAATCAGTCCCATTCCCCAGAATAAAAATGAGATCGTTAAATAAGTTGATACAGCAAACACATCCCAGAGAAGCGGTGACATAAAATTTACCCACACTCCGTTTTGATTCGGAAGCGGAAACAAATATCCTGCAAGCCATGGTCTTCCCGTGTGAAGTATCGGAAACTGTCCCGCAGTCAGAACCGCAAAGATCGTCATCGCTTCGGCAAACCTTGCAATACCTGTTCTCCATCTCTGTCTGAAAAGAAAAAGTATGGCTGATATAAGCGTGCCTGCGTGACCGATACCGATCCAGAAAACGAAGTTCACAATACCGAAAGCCCAGCCCACCGGCTGATTGTTTCCCCACATTCCTATTCCGTAATATATGGTATAGAAAAGCGCTACGGCTCCGATCAGCAAAGCTGTAGATGACATACCGAATGCTATCCACCAGCCTTTGTTCGGCTTTGTCTCCGTTGGCAGTGCAATGATCGCATCCAGCTCTTTTAATGTTGCATTATCTTCTACAAGAGGAAGTTCTCTTGTGTAGGTTGCGTCAAGACTCAATGATGACCCTCCTCTTTTTCAAGTTCATATACATTTCTTAATTTTGCGAGGTAAGTTATGTTTGGTTTTACTTTTATTTCTTCAAGCACGCTGTATCCCAGCTTGCTGTTGTTCAGTTTATAAAACTCTTCATCTTTATTGTTCTGATCTCCGAATGCTATCGCATTGGTAATGCAGGCTTCCTGACAGGCTGTCTTTACATTCGAACCCTTTACCATTCTGTTCTCCTGTATAGCCATCTGCCTTTCTTCCATTATTCTCTGCAGGCAGAATGTGCATTTCTCCATGACTCCCCTGGTTCTGACTGTTACTTCCGGATTTGCCATGAGTGAGAAAGATTCTTCCTGCTGAATGCTCTCCTTGAAATGATCTCTGAAATTAAAATAATTGAATCTTCTTACTTTGTAAGGACAGTTATTTGAACAGTATCTCGTTCCAACGCATCTGTTGTAAGCCATTCCGTTGATACCGTCTGCGCTGTGTGTAGTCGCTGCAACCGGACATACATTTTCGCACGGAGCAAAATCACAATGCTGGCACAGCATCGGCTGAAAACTTGCTTTCGGAACTTCAGGCGTTCCTGAATAATATCTGTCAATTCTTATCCAGTGCATCGCCCTGTGATTCTTTACCTGATCCTTGCCTACAACCGGAATATTATTTTCCACGCTGCATGCCGCAACACATTCATTACAGCCGATACATTTGTTCAGATCTATTACCATTCCCCACTTTACACCGGTATGCTTATACTGTTCATTTATGCTTCCTACTTTGAGTTTATCTGTTTCCTCTTCTGAATATAAAGTATGAGTGTCATGTAAAAAATCGGGATTCTCTTTATACTGCAGGTAAGTTCCTTCCTGAATTATCTCTCTTCTGAACTGAATGTCCTTATAAAGCGGTTCATCGAATGCATAGTAATCCTGCGTTGTCACAATCTCATGCGTGCCTCCTGATTTACTGATCTTTGCATCATTATACATCCACGACGACAGAGCAGGATTCTTTGACATTAATTTATTTGCATTGAAGCCGACATCTTTACCGACTATTCCGCAAACGCTTCTTCCGTAACCAAGTTCAACCGCGATCACGCCTTCTGCAACACCCGGCTGCACAAACACAGGTATCTCAAGGCTTCCGCCTGATGTGGTAATACTGATCAGATCATTCTGTGATAGACCCAGTTCTTTCGAAGTCTGAACTGATACCGCAGCATAATTGTCCCATGAAATTCTTGACACCGGTTTAGGAAGCTCCTGAAGCCATCCGTTGTTTGCATACCTTCCGTCTCCGAGTGAATTGCTCTTTGTTAAAATCAGAACATAATCACTTCCGGGAGCTAATCTGAAATTTGCAGAAGTAAAAGCTTCGGGTTTAAATGCCGCAGCGGAGTTATCACCGGCTGATGTAACCGGGGTAATGCTTACTGCTCCGTCATTCAGTCCTCCGTACCAGGCTTTCATGAAATCTGCCTGAACGGTGAATTTTGAAAGCACCGTGCTTTTCCAGTTATCCATTACGAATAATTGATAGATCTCATTGTTGAAAGCATCCTTGCTTCCTTTCAGCCATGTCAGAAGTATTTCCTCTTTCTGTCTTGTCTTATAAAGCGGTGCGATCACCGGCTGCTGAAGACTTACAAAATTACTTCTCGTCTGAAAATCTCCCCATGACTCGAACATTGAATTGACCGGCAGAACATAATTGCTCATTTCCGAAGATTCATTTTCTCCCTCTGTCATTGTAATCACAAGAGGCGCATTCTTAAGCGCTTCCGCATATCCGAGATCGGACGGTAAATGATAAACAGGATTCGAATCAAAATGAATCACAACACCTGCATTGCCGGACTTAATGTCATTGACAAGATTTTCAAGCTCTGACTTTGAACTTAAAGGCATCAGACCGGTTTTTGAAACTTCAGTATTGTATAATTTCGTATTTCCTAAAACTTCATTTAACAGATTGACCGCAATATGCGTGGACTCGGGAAGCATTGAACCTGCGCTTATAAAAGAACTGCCCTGATTCTTTTTAAGATCAGAGATCAGATGATCTAATACTTCTTTTGATAATTTATATTTTTCCGCGAACTGATCTAAATTATATTTCCCTAAAATCGAGCTGATACCTGCATCTGCGCCAAAGCCGGAAATTTTCTGTTTTGTAACAAATTCATTCAGCAGGCACAGAACAAATTCCTCAATCGAATCGGTTCTTAAAATCATTCTGTAATCTGCATTCATGCCGGTTAAGCTTGTATTTCCTTCTACAGAATACAATCTGTTAAATTCATTACCCTTGAATGCATCCCTGTTCTCCGCGTATAGTCTTGAAGTCTCGATTCTGTTTGCTTCCGTTCCCAGAAAATCAGATTCAAGAGAAAGTATTATTTTCGCTTTGTCCCATTTTATAAGCGGATAAATTTTCGTACCGTAACTTTTTTCCCATGCGGAATTTTTTGTGCTCTCACTGAACAGCTCATAAGAATAAACTTTTGCAGTAGGATAAACTGTTTTAAAATCTTCAAAAAGCTTCTTCCGGGAAGGTGAATTCATCGTATGAGTAACCAATGCAATTTCCTTGTTGCTCATAGAGGCTTTTTTTAATTCCGCTATGATCTTATCATCAACTTCAGCCCAGGTAACTTCCTTCGGGGAAGTTCTGCTTACCCTTTCAACCGGATTTTTAAGTCTTTCAGGATCATACAGGCTCATAACGCTTGCCTGACCGATAGAGCAGATCTTTCCTTTACTAACGGGATGATCCGGATTACCGTCAACTTTAATTGGGCGTCCTTCAAGTGTTTTTATCAGAATCCCGCACGCTTCTGAACATCCTGTACAGGTGGAAGCATAATATGTGGGATTGCCTAAGGTAACTTCTTCAGGCTTTTTATTATAAGGAATCAGTTCCCCTTTGTCCCGGAAATTAGAACATCCTGAAGCAGCTACTGCAGCTGATGCGCTTAGCAGAGCCAGGAATTTTCTTCTTGAAAATTTTGACAAAGAATTTCCATCCGGTCTGTCAAGTGCGCCCGGAGCAAACTCCTTTCTTTTCTCATTTAAAAAATCAGGATCATTATACAGGTCTCTGAAACTCTGCCAGTAATTGATATCTTTTCCGGCTTCCGGAGAATTATTCTTAAAATCCGAACTTATGATCTCTACTGTGTTCTCTTCCGGCTTAATTTGTTTGATATCTTTTTTATCCATTATTTTCCCGTCTTGAATTTCTCTTAACTGCATTAGGGTTTTGTGTGATTATTATTGAACTTTCTTTATTGGCAATTACGCTTTGGTTTGATTTAAACAGGTTAAAGGGAATTTTCGAAGCAGCAAACATTCCGAAAGCCAGCGCTCCGGAATATAAAAAGAACTTCTTTCTTTTTATTTTATTGTTTTCCTTCTCGATACTTGTATTGCTTTCTTTCATTTAAATTTTTTATTTTTAATACTTCTGGTTAATTGTTCAATTCGGATTTTGATTCAATATAAATTTCAATTCATCATTTCAATTTTGCATTTTTCCAAAATAGTTTTATGGATAAAACCATAATTCACTCCCGGTTATCTGTGACAAGCTGAACAATTGGTAGGACCGTTATTAATCTTCACGTTTTCCATTCCAGGAATGATATTTTTAATGCCTTTTTCGGGGTTTCTGTGACAGTCAAGGCAGGCTTTCATAGTGAAGTCCTTTACCTGTTCGACGACATCCATTTCGGCAACATTTCCATGACAGTTGGAACAGTCTATGCCTTTATTGACGTGAACGCTGTGATTGAAATATGCAAAATCCGGAATCCGGTGAACCCGCTTCCATTCAATGGGTACTCCTCTGTTATAATAATCAGCCAGTTTGATTATTTCAGGCCTGTCGGTTCTTGCCTGGGTATGACAGTTCATGCAGACCTTCGCCGAAGGAATATTCGCATGTCTGGATTTTTCTACATCACTGTGGCAGTACCTGCAGTCAATTTTCATGGTTCCCGCGTGAAGCTTATGCGAATATGCGATCGGCTGGGGAGGAGTGTAACCTACACCCTGCCTCTCTGCGTATGACACATAATAAGTGATCACGAAAACTGTTAAAACTACGAAAACTAATATAGGTAAGCGAACTTTGAGGTTGTAATCGAGTAAAAAATTTTTCATTAATTTTTTTTGTGTCTGCAAATATATAAAAATTCTTTTTTGATTTCTATGTCTTATTTTGAGTATTGAGTATTAAGTATTGGGTATTGGGCTTTAGGTATTGGTATTGAATAGTTGGTTATTGGATATAGGATATTGGATATAGGATATTGGGTAATATAGTTAAAAATCATTTAGTTAACTTGCAAATCTAAATTCGTTAATTTGCTTAATTCTGTAATTTGTAATTGTTACTTGTCATGTCCGCCGATCTTGCAGCAGTCTTCAAGCTTATCGTATGCTTCCTTGTTTGCGGGTTTGTCATTTGCCTGATAGCCTGCACTTACGATCACGCCTTCTATCTTATTAAGGTCTGTTTTTGATTTATCAAACTTCACTTTGGCAATTTTTTCCTTGACAACCACATTTATTTCCTCAATTCCATCCATTTTCTTAACTGCACCTTCGATGTTCTTCTTGCAGGTTCCGCACTGCATGGTCGGGAGATTGATCTCGATGACTTCGGTCTGACCGGATGATTTATTATCAGCCTGATCTTTACTCTGATTAATTTCGGATTTCTGATCGGAAGATTTATTTTCAGAGGTTTTATTGTCGCTTTTTCCGCAGCCTGAAACTAAAGCCAGGGTGATCATAACGGTTATGTATAGTTTAAGTATTTTCATGATTTTTAATTTATAGAATTGCTTTCTTTAAGCAAAAATATATTAATAAAATTCAAAAAGTAATTTCAAAATAATGATTTATGTAATATGACAATCAATAAAATATATAAATCTTTTCGTCTGAATTATAAGATTCTGATTCTGTTCTAATTGAATTTTCTATTAAGATACTTCTGTATAATACTATACAGACACTCCTAAGTGATTATTATATTGTATTTCCTTTTAAAAATATACAATTATTCAATACGCAATATCCAATACTTAATACCCAATACCATTTACTATTTCCGCTGCCAGCTTTGCATTGTTTAAAACTAACTTGATATTTGATTCGAGACTCTTTCCTCCGGTAATTTTTTTTATTTCCGAAAGTAAAAATGGCGTCACATCTTTTCCCTTTATTCCGGTTTCATCAGCTTTCTTCAATGCTTCTTCAATAGCATTATCGATCATGCTTTTGTCTATAGAAAATTCCTCCGGAATCGGATTTGCAATTATTACTCCACCGTTCAATCCAAGCTCCCATTTGGTTTTTATCATCTCAGCAATTTCCTTTGCCGAATCAAATTTATAATTTACTTTAAATCCCGATTCTCTTGTATAAAAAGCCGGAAACTCATCAGTCCTGTATCCGATTACAGGGATTCCCATGGTTTCAAGATATTCAAGTGTTAACCCGATATCGAGAATTGACTTCACACCTGCAGAGACAACTGCAATGTTGGTTTGTGCAAGCTCAGTCAGGTCAGCTGAAATATCAAAAGTATTCTGTGCATTTCTGTGAACACCTCCAATTCCCCCAGTTGCAAATATTTTCAGCGAAGCAAGCTTCGCACAGATCATTGTTGCCGAAACAGTTGTAGCAGCGCTCAGCTTTTGTGAAACTATCACCGGAATATCTCTCCGAGATGCTTTCAGAATTTTCTTTTCGTAAGATAAAAACTCAAGCTCGTCTTTATTCAGACCTACATGTATGATGCCTTTTATGATGGCTATCGTTGCAGGAACAGCTTGATTATTTCTTACCGTTTGTTCGACTTGCTGAGCAGTTTCATAATTCTGCGGATACGGCATGCCGTGAGAAATGATGGTAGACTCCAGCGCAACGACCGGTTTATTTTCTGAAAGCGCTGTTCTTACTTCTTCGGAAATGTATAAATACTTTTCAACATTCATATTAGTTAGTTAAATAGATTTTTACGTCTCTGATTTTACTTATTATCAAAAAAATTCTCCAATACAAATTTTTCAATCTCTTCAGCCTTAATGTTCTCAGCTTCTTCAAGATACTTTTCGTAAATCGCATCCCCCAGTAATTCCCTTAATTGTAAAATGTTACTATTCAGATCTTCAATTCTTATATTTTGATTATAATCTTTTTCATTTTCATAAATTTCAGTTTCAGGATATAAAGCTTTAAGGATAATAAATACTTTTAGAGATAAATCGGGTTTACGTGAATTTTTATAAGATAAACCGATTCCCCGAAGTATATTTTTAGTAAAAAAATTTGATCCGAATTTTAAACCGTACCTTAACGATTCTCTATAGTTTAAAAGTGCTTTTTCAAAGTCTCCTTTTTTTATGAATAGTGCTGCTAAATCTTTGTATAGAGGATAACTGTTGATTAAACCATATTCCTTAGAAATTCCAATAGATTCATTTAAATAGTATTCAGCATTTTCAAAATCCTTTTCTTTTAAATATATATTGCCGAGGTTTGAAAGATTTATTGAAATAAATTTCTGATTATTCATCTGCTTCGCCAGGAGTAAGCTTTCATTTGTATAAAGCTTTGCTTTTTCGATTATTCCAAAATCTGTTTCAAATTTTCCCAGGCTTGCCAGAATAGTTATTGTCATAGTTGTATTGTTAATTTCCCTGCTGATTTTCAATGCATCTTCCCTGTATTTTTTCCGCAATTCTAAATTTTCTGTATCAGGAAAACAGAAAGACAAATTGTAAAGCGAAGTTAACAATTCTTTTTTGAAATCATTCTCCCGGCTAATGGCAAAAGCTTCTTCATTATATAATTTCTTCTTTTCAAAATCGTTGTTTATATGTGCAATGTTTCCCAAATTATTCAGACAATCTACTAATTGCTTTTTCATGTTAAGTCTACGGAATACTGATAAACTTTGTGTTGAAAGTTTGAAAGACTCTGTAATTCTTCCAAGATCATACAATAACCCGGAGTTTATATCCTGAATTAAAGCCTTTGAATATTCATCTGCAAATTTATTTTTGTTCAGGATTTTCCGGCAGTTTAGATTTCCTTCCAATGCTAATCCCGTTATTCTATAAAGGTAACTGGTATCAGATACAATTTTATAAGCTTTCTCTGTCTCATTCTCAATTGCCCAGTTAACTGCTTCTCTTATGTTTTCCTTTTCCTTCTCCGCTGCTTTTACCCATTCAATTTCATCAAATCCTTTAAAAGCCATTTCTTCTTCACTGGCAATGCCGGAATAAAATTCAAAATGCTTTTTAAATATATTGTATCTGTCAATAAGTTTTTCCGACCCATATTCTTTTAAGCTTTCCAGTAAATTAAAACGCCTGATCCCGGAAATTTCAGTTGAATTGATAAGCGATTTTTCAAAAAGACTCGTCATAAGATCAAGCACTTCATATTTCTTAATATTCTTATCAGGACAAATTTCTTCGGCTGCTTCCAGAGTCCAGCCTCCGGAAAATACTGACAGCTTAGTAAACAATGTTTTCTCTTTATCTGAAAGAAGATCGTAACTCCAGTCTATCAGAGCACGCAATGTCTGCTGTCTCGGTGCATCAGTTCTTTTGCCGGTTGTCAGAAGGCTAAATCTGTTTTCTAATCTCTCGTTTATCTTTTCAACGGTTAAAATTTTTATTCTTGCTGCAGCAAGTTCTATCGCAAGCGGTATTCCATCAAGACGGAAACAGATTTGAGCCAGTGCCGGAGCATTATCGTTGCTAACTCTGAAGTCATGATTTACAACTAATGCTCTTTCTATGAATAATCTTACAGCCTCGAATTGCGAAAGCTGTAACGAAGTAATTTTATCATTTGGCTCAGGATGTTTAAGCGGTAAAACCTGATGTATCTTTTCACCGCTTGAACGCAATACTTCACGACTGGAAGTAAGAATTTTTAGTCCGGGAGAATTTATTAAGATTTTTTCTATTAATACCGAACAAGCTTCAATTAAGTGTTCACAGTTATCAAATATTAACAGAATTTCTTTCTCACTAAGATAATTTATGAGTGCTTCTTCAATCACTTGATTAGGTGAATTTTGAAGATTGAATACGTTAGCAATTGTCTGTGCTAAAAAATCAGGATTTGATAATGGTGCAAGCTCTATAAACCAGACTCCGTTTGCAAAATCATCAATTAAGTCAGCTGCAATTTGTATTGTCAGACGTGTCTTTCCTGCACCGCCTGTTCCGAGAAGTGTTACCAGACGTGAATCTTTAAGAAGTTCTTTTATTTTTTTTATTTCTTCTTCACGGCCAATAAAATTTGTTAGTTGTGCAGGAAGATTATTCGGACGTGCATCAAGTGTTTTTAATGGAGGAAATTCCTCCCTTATCCCCGGGGCAGTTACCTGAAATAATCTTATCGGCTGAATAACATCTTTTAATCTTCTTTCACCCAGATCTCGGAATGTAAAAATATTTTCTTCATCTGCAGAAAATTCATGTTTGCATAATACATATGTGCTGTTTGAAATTATAATTTGCTCACCGTACACAGAAGACATTACTCTCGCTGCACGTGCAAGTGTTATATATCCCGTGTAATCTTCACCATTCCATTCTGAAATTCCGCTGTGAATTCCGATACGAACTTTGATTAATACTTCATTCCAATTCTCAGATAATAATGACTTTTGAATTTCATATGCAGCTCTGACTGCATCAGCAGCATTCTGAAAAGCGCAGCAGAATGCATCGCCGACAGTTTTAAAAACAAATCCGTTATTTGAATTGACTGCATCGCGTAAGATCATATTATGTCTTATCAATGCATCCGGATAGTTTTCGGCAAACTCCTGAGAAAGCTTCGTGCTTCCTTCAATGTCGGTGAAGAGAAATGTTACATTCCCTGTTGGCTTATCCATTCAATAGGTATCAGGTATTAAGTATTTTAATATTACAAAGTTACAAATTGCATATAGTAAAAAACAAATCACTTATTAGGGATTAGAAGTTTAACTAAAAGCACGGCAAAAAATAATTTGTTGTGTACAATGGAAGTTTGAGAAATATATTACTAATAACTAATTCTTATTCGAAGTAAGATGTTACAATGAAATTTTATTGTGGCTGAAAAGTTACTTTACAGAAACGGAGTGAAAAGCAGAATCCGGAAGCAGGCTATAACTAAAGCATCCGGGTTCATCTCGTCACTGGAATAGCAAAAAATCTGTATTTTGTAACTTCCGGTTTGTCTATTATTCATTCATTATTTTTTCCAGCAGCCATGATTTTGAAGTGACATTTTTCTTTTTGATATTTTCATAAAGAACATGAAGCCCGGCTTTATCCGGATTGATTAGTTTTATATTTAACAGCTGGCGAAGGTACTTTACGAAATTAAGATGTCGGGTTAGAAAATTTTTATTCCGGGATTTTGAATTATTGATAAGCTGGTAATAAGTATTAAGGAGTGAAATCAGACTTTCCACTGAGCCGGTATCAAAATAAATTTTCGAAATGAGATTTTTCATATCAAGCTTGTATGTGATCTGATTTATATTGACTTTCATTGCAAACTGCAATGCTTCATCGTAATTTCCATCCATATAACTAAGCCTGGCTTTGCAGTAATTGCCAATGTCTTCCTTGTATTCCGGCTGAAGCATGTTAAGATATTTTTCAGAAAACTCTTTAGCCCAGTTTACTTCATTTATATTTAACGCCTCAATGAATGCAGTTCTGAAATCGCCGTTCTTAAGATAATGTTCCTCTGAAAATATGTTTAGGTTTTCATCGTAGATCTTTTTCCTCAGGTTAAATGATTCCCTTCTGAACTCTTCTTTTCCTTCAATAGTCTTTCCGCTGGAGATAATCGTCAGGGCATTTAGAAAATACTTTTTAAAATACAGATCTATTTTATCAATTTTTTCAAAAAATCTGTCTTTTAATTCAAAATAGTAGCTGTCATTATCTGGATATTTAGAAGACATCCTCAAAAGATAAAAGAGATTGAGAACGTCAAAGGCGTATTCATCAATCTTTTTTAAAGGATCAAGTATCCCTTTAAAATCAAAACTGTCAAATAATCTGATCAGGTCTTTCGTGTTATGTTCTTTAGGCCAGAAGATTTTCTGAGAATGCAGAAATGCTTCATTGATCAGAAATTCAGAGATGAATGAATAAATATTTAGAAGCTGGTATTTGAAAGCAAACTCTGTTTTTTTAGTCCTCTCATTAAAATTATGATAGTGATTCAAAACTTCATTTACATAATCTTTACCCCAAACAAAATCCAGTATGCCGGTTTTCTTCAAGGAAATGAATTTGTCGGTTTCTCGGATAATTTTTTCCGCTTGATTCTTTAGCCCTCTTTTACTGATTTCATTCAGTAAAAATCTTTCTTTTAAAAGTATGTCATTCTTTTCGATTGAAATCTGAAATATGAATTCTTCGGCAATATCATTAAGTCTTGAAAGCATACTTTTCATTACGCTTTCTTTATATTCCTTACCAGGGTAAAGCTTTTTATAAACCTCTTTTCTATTTAATTTATCAGAGTCAAAATCCGGTCTGAATTTTTTAAAAATGCTTAGGAAAGGCATGTAATTTCTTCCTTTATTGAAAAAAGGAGACTGAACAAACTTTTCAAATTCCTTCCACTCATTATCTGATAATGTTTTGAGCAGAATTATCAGGTTATTATTACCAAGATTTCCGTCAACTTTTTTTCCCAAAAAATGTCTGAAATAGTTTAATAATGATTAGATATTAAAGAATATTAGTTTTTGAATCTGTCAACAATCGAAAAAAACTTTAGTTGTGATGCCCGGTTTTCAAATATATTTTTGTAAAGTTTTTAATCTCTGAGTGACCAATATAAACTTTCGTGAACACTTAATCAGATTCATCCTGTCACTCAGGGCAGATCAAAATCTCTCTGCAATTCCTAGGCTGCAGAGAGTGTGATCTGAAGTAAGCAAAATAATTTTATTAATTAAAATAAAAAACAGTACTATGAATCGCACAACAAATTTATTCAATTCTAAAGTATCCGGTAATAAAAGTTCTGAAATATATTCAATCATACTAACTCTGATTTATTTTGCAGTAGTATTTATTGCCATTGCAGTAATAAATAACGACGTTTTTTCACAGGATATGATTGTAAAAGAATTAGAAAGTGAATCTTCAGAAATTCAGTCATCATCAGAAACGCATATTGAAGATTCTCCATACCCTGATGAGCTGGATTCTCGATTAAAATCCGCACTGGAAATAGGAGATAATGCCGAAGCATCCCGACTTCAGTCTGAGATAGAAAGACTTACTAAAAAAGAAAATCTGTATGTATCCAAAGCAAACAACGATGTCCGTTTTGAAAAAAATACGGAATTGGGAAATCAAAGTGACTGGCTTTCTTCTGACCGCATAGTGCATGCAGGGAACATAAAATCACTTCCTTCCTACAGCAAGCAGATTGACATGAAAACAGGTGATGATAATAATCTTTATGCAGCAGTTAATATAAAAGAATCACCCGGTATCTATGGAGGTAAGATTTCATTTTACTCATCGGAAAATAACGGTCAGAACTGGGAGCTTATTGGCTCAATTTATACAACTGTTAATACATACATAACAAACATAAGCATGCTTGTAGAGTCGAGGTCAAACAGTGTCATTGATTCGACAAGATTAATTCTATTTTACACAAAAGCCGGCAGTAATAATAATGATCTGTCAGTTCTTTCTTATGTTTCACTCAGAAGGAACGGCACCGGAGTTCAGTCAGGTGACATAGCTGCTTCCCCTTCCGGAAAAGAAATATCACATATCAGCGCGGTAAGCGACGGGGCATATTTTCAGAACGCAACTTACATTGGCGTGGTATGTTCAGAATCAAATCTTTCTTACACAGCCAATTCCGGAATAAAAGTTTTCAGATCGGTAAACTGGGGAGCAACGTTCACAGGTGCGACCATATCAACAGGTTATAATGAATTTTACCCAAGTGCAGATTTTTACAAGGGATCTCCAAACCAATTATTCATTGCAGTTGAGAGAAGAACCAGCACCGGACAGAAAAACCTGTGGCTGATAAAAACCGACTGGTCTCCTTCATCTTCATTTACATCCCAGCTAATATCAGATGCGCATCCGCTTGAGAAACCCTGCATTGCTATTCAGAAGAATTCATCTCCGGATTCTCTGATGATAACAGTAACTAACGGAGGAATCGGAGTCTATTTTTCATCTACAAATTCCGGCACAAACTGGATTGCATATAACCTATCACAAACAAACGCAAATAATTTTAAATATACACATTGCTATGCTTCATCATCGGGTTCGCCGGCCTTTACAGCTATGTATTCAACACTTGATGGCGATACAATAAATATAAGAAGAGGTAATCTGGGTTATATGGGGGAAGTATTTTTTAAAATGAACGGAAATAATTTTGATCCAAACATTAGTCCTGTTTGTCTTTTTAGTCCCGGATACAATGCAAACCTTGCTTCAATATTTTATACAGGAAATTCATCAGATACTGTTTACTTTGATCAGGAAGGATTTAAGGGTGTCTATTTGCAATTACTAATACAGGGATTTTATAATCCTGATGTGAACAGGCTTAACAGAAGAGATACCGTTACCATGTATCTGAGAAAAGGAACATCCCCATATGAAATTGTAGATTCCGCACGTTCTGTAATAGACACTATAAATTATTTTCCACTCTTTAATTTTAGAAATACTCGTATCTCTGAAAGCTATTATTTTGTGATAAAGCACAGGAACAGCGTAGAGACCTGGAGCAAGCTACCTGTATTTTTATATAATTCTTATAATGATTGGTATGATTTTACTATTTCGCAGGATAAAGCCTTCGGCAATAATACTGTACTTGTTAGTAATTCTCCTGTCAGATATGCGATTTACAGCGGCGATGTGAATCAGAATGGGACAGTGGATCTGACGGATGTTCTGATGATTTACAATGATGCAAATGAATTCGTTACGGGTTATAGAAATACAGATGTAACAGGAAACGATGTTACTGATTTGACTGATGTAGTTTTAACTTATAACAATGCTAATACTTTTGTGAATGTAAAGAGACCATAGTCAAATTATGCTATATATTTTGAATTTGTTGATTGTAATCCGGTTTACACTGAACTGATATGATGTAAATTCTAATGTCGGTATACAGAGTGAAACTTATTTTTATAAATTTGAATGTGCAGAATTTTTTCAGGTGAAGAAGATGACGTTGGTGAAGCAAACGTGAAATGCGAATAGTCAAATTCTCCTCTCCCTTGTTTTCAAAGGGAGTCCGGGGTGGGGTTATAGGGGTTGAAATGTAATGGCAAAACTTTCATACTAAAAATAAAATAGGCAAAGAGGGAAAAACTTTTTTTTATTACGGAAACATTGGAGCAGGATTGAAATCTTCAATTCAGCAATATAAACCGAATACAAGTACCGTATTTAGTTCGGGTGGATTAACAGGAACTCAAGGTGAAGTTAAATTTAGTATTTTTGGTAAGAGCCCGTTTGGCAGGACTAAGGGAAAGATTGTTCACGAATATAAAGCTAACGGAATTCCTTTCACAGGAAATAACAGTACTTCTTCAACTGGCTCAGGTTCATTCACAAACACAAGTGTTACAATCACACAACTGAGTAATGATGAAACCGGATTATTGGCCGATAAAGAATACAAGTGGCGGGCAAGAGTTCAGTATGATTTGATAAGCAATCCTTATCAAAAATTCGGTCCATGGAAATATTACAACAGCTATACGCCTGTTCCACCCGGCAACTTCAGGCCAACTGACGGTTTACCGATTCCCAGAATACTCACTTTGAGAATGTTCATTCAGGGATTTTATGAAATTGGAACAGGAAATATGGTAACTGATACAGTAACCGTATTATTAAGGAACAGCTCACCTCCTTATGCTGTAATAGATTCCGTTAAGGGAAAAATGAATTCATCAGGGGAAAAATTGTACTCTTTCATAAATGGAGTAAACGGAGTGAATTATTTTATTGAGCTAAAGCACAGAAATTTTATCGAGACCTGGAGCAAGACACCTCAGACATTCACAGCAAATGCACTTACATATAAATTCAAGAATTCTTTAACACAGGAATACGGTGATAATATTATACAGATAGATACATCAACTTTAAAATTTGGAATTTACAGCGGTGATGTAAATCAGGACGGAAGTATTGATCTGGCTGATATAACTTCAGTCTTTAATGCTGCAAGCAGTTTTACAACCGGCTATGTCGTAAATGATTTATCAGGAGACAATATTGTTGACTTAAGTGATCTTACACTGGTTTTCAATAACTCGAGTGGTTTTGTTGCGAAAGTGATTCCGTGACGTGAAGTGTCAAACGTCAAACGCAAGACGCAGGATGTGAGACGAGTGAACATTTAGCATTTATAATTGAATAAAGCCGGAGAGAAATCTTCCGGCTTTTCATTTTATTCTTAAGAATAACTTATTACTTTACTTAATAATCTGCAGCTTTATACTTATGAATTACATTTGTTTATTAACATAATTGGAATTACATTAACCAATCCTAATTGTACAAATATTACTAACTGATTACTTACAGTTAAGGGGCTCACACATTAAGCGGTTATATTTCTATTGAATTCAGATCGCATACCTGACACATCAACAATGCAATACTTTTCTAAGTTAATTTAATATTGAATTTTAGATTTTAATTATTTCTTTGTAACAGAAATAATTTTATTGTATATAGTTTTTAATCCACTATTACGTTAACTAAAATAATAATAGTAAACTACTCATATACAAGAAATAAAAAACCCGATAGAATCGGGTTTTTAAAATTTAGAAATTTTGCTGTATTGCTAATTTCTAGTGGACAGAGCCGGGCTTGAACCGGCGACACACGGCTTTTCAG
>CAZLOL010000066.1:0-6057 GCA_964561045.1 uncultured Ignavibacteriaceae bacterium
ACATAAAAATAACCTGCAATGCTTACTATAGCAATCAGTATCAGAAATTTTACCGACTTAAAAACTAACTTCATCATTTAATCAAGAATGTCAATTATTAATTTCTTAAGAAGCGGTTTCTCTTTTGTAATTTTGATTGCTCCTTCTATACGGCTTTCTGCTTTAGAAAGTTTAATCTCGTGTTCGGCATAAAGTTCGCAGATCACTTCACCTTCATTTACCTCATCTCCGCATTTCTTTTTCAAAATTATACCGGAAAGATAATCTATCTTATCAGCTGTTTTTTTTCTTCCGCAACCGAGCTCTATAGCTGTAAACCCGAAATCACCGGCTACTAATTCAGAAACAAATCCTTTTTCCTTGGCGGTAATATCCTTTTTGAATCTTGCTCTTTTTAAATTTGCCCAGTCATTAATGTATTCAGTATCGCCGTTCTGTATCTTTACCATTTCAAGAAATTTTTTATATGCGCTCTTATCCATTAATTTTTCACCGGCGATCTTTTCACCTTCTTCAATGCTTTCCGCCTTTCCTCCGAGATATATCATTGCTCCGGCAAGGACATTGTTCAGTTTATAAAGATCCGGTATGAATCCTCCGTTCATAAGTTCTATGCACTCTTCGACTTCAAGCCAGTTGCCTATATTTCTTCCGAGGGGCTGCTCCATATCAGTAAGGATCGCCAGAGCTTTCTTTCCGAATTTTTTTGAAGTTGAAATAAGTTTTTTAGCGAGTTCAAGCGACTGATCATGATCCGGAAGATTTGCACCATGCCCTATCTTCACATCAAATACCAGTGCATCTGCACCTTCAGCAAGCTTCTTACTCATTATGCTTGAAGTTATGAGAGGAATACATTCAACTGTTGCAGTGACATCCCGCAGCGCATATATCCTTTTATCAGCCGGTGCAAGCTCTCCGGTCTGGCCAATCATTACAACACCGGTCTCGGCAATTATCCTTTTAAAATCCTGAATGGAATAATTCACATTGAATCCGGGAATGGATTCAAGTTTGTCAAGTGTCCCGCCCGTGTGTCCGAGTCCCCTTCCGGAAATCATTGGAACGGCTATCCCGCATGAAGCAACAAGCGGCGCAAGTATAAGAGAAGTCTTGTCTCCGACTCCTCCTGTGGAATGTTTGTCTACTTTAGGCATTTTAAGATAGCTAAGATCCACGACAACTCCGCTGTTGAGCATTATCTCTGTCAGATAAAATGTCTCTTCATCATTCATTCCGTTAAAATAGACTGACATCAGAAATGCTGACATCTGATATTCTGTTATATCACCTTTCAAATATCCTTCAATGAAAAACTTTATTTTTTCTTTTGAAAGCGGCGAATTATTTCTTTTTTGTTTTATTATCTCAACAGGGTTCATTTTGAATTAATAATTATTTTTAAAAATTGTTAAGTTTAATTTATAAGGCATCTGTTTTTATGCAGCATATTGATATAATAGATTTTCCAAAGTCATTTAACTTATTTGACTGAAGTATACTTCGCAGGCAGTTATTTCTAAAATCACTTTTCCTGAACAGCTTCCTTTCTTACGATATATTTTTTATTAAAATAAGAACAATAGCCAATATTGAACGGACGTTTATTATCTTTGGTAATATCAAGAAAAAAGAAAGTCTGCGGAATATTTTTTATGCTGTCAAGTTCAAGACTGTCAGAACTGTTTTTCGAAATATCATCATACCTTCCGAACAATGTCCTGTTAAATTCTGAAGCTTTACCCGAGAAGAGATCAGAGTAAGCCGTTGTTATGTTATTTTCTCTTACAATAAAGAATACAATCAGAATTACTGCAGCTGTATATAAGTAATTCGGAAGTTTAATTTCTTTTATTCCGTATTTCCCGGTGATAAATGTAGTCAGAGAAATAATTATACAGAACCATCCAACAAGAAAAATAAAATATATAAAATCCAGTATCCTGTCATAAGGTGGTATTCCGAGAGTCCAGTATATTATGAATATATTTATATAAAGCATTAATAAAAATATTATTACAAGATATGACAGTCTGACTTCAGTTGATTTTTCTTCGGATGAGCCTGCGTGAGTTAACTTAAAGAAGAACGGTAAAAATAAAACAGTGATGACAGGAAGAGGTGAATTGAAAACCCATGACGAAATTGACTGAAACAGAAACATGAATGAAGAATATAACGATAATAGCAAATTATGATTATCCGCATACTTCAATGATCTCTGATCATTACCCGGAGATTTTATTACAAAATATACGCAGACAATGGTTATTAAAGAGATAAGTATCAGCCACCAGTTGACCGTTTTATACTTAACTATAGAACTCATAATTAATAAAGCTACAATTATTACCATCATCGCTGCCGAAAGCTCAACTGTACCCGGGATGGCAATTGTAATTAGACATGAGATAAAAATCAGTAAATTTCTTTTAGCTATGCTGCTTTCCTTATCTATTCTTGAAAAATAAATCAAGAAAAGCATAATAAGCATCAGAGCGACCTGATAATGAACAGCCGAAACAAGCCAGTAAAATCCCTGTGAGAGAGAAGGCATTGAAAAAAGGTAAAGGAAATAGACTGACAATGAAAATAAAATTCTCTCCGTTAGGTTTAGCCTGCTCTTTGTGAATTCTGACACAAATAAAAAAAATACAAAATAGAATAAAAGCATAAGAATGAGCGTGCAGAACTTGTAACCTGCAACGGAATGGAAATACAAAGGATTAAGGCTGATCAGAAGATATGTAAAATATCTTCCGCCGTAAAATTTATACAGCACCCGCATTGAATCCATCAGTCCGATCTTCCCTGCTTCGCCGCTGTAATAAAAATCTTCAGGTGTCGGCTGGTTGAAATAGTGAAGTATTAAAAGCGGTATAAGAGATACTATAAGTATTGCTATAATAAAATACTGATACTTGTTTCCTGTATTATTTTTTATTTGCATCAAATTTGGAATTCATAAATTTAGATCAAACCATTAACTGAATTTACGCTAACATTGAAATAATTCTGCTTTTAAATCCCGGGAAATTAATTAATCTATTCCTTCCTTATAATGAATTTTTTTTCAAAATATTCAGACTGAAGCTTATTATATTTACCATTTGGATCAGGACCAATATCATAATAGAAATATGATTTTGGAATATTGCTTAAACTGTCAATCTTCACCGTATCAGATGTACTGGAATAAATATTCCTGTATCTGTCATTCAGCTGAGCATCGAATTTTTGAGCTTTTCCGCTTAAAAGATCCTTGTATGCATCCTTTATGCTGCCGGTCTCTTTCATAAATGAAAACAATACAGCCAGGCAGAGTAACACATAAGCATATCCCGGAATATAATTCAGTTTTAAATTTTCCTTTGAATAAAGATAGTTAATTATGACTACAATATTCAGGAACCAGCCCAGCAGAAAAATAAAAAAAATAACATTAAGTGTTCGGTAAGGAGTTGAAGTTCCGAGACTCCAGTACGACACAAATATTCCCGAGAAAAGTATGATCAGGTATAAAACAACTGAATAAAAAGGATTGATAATTACTTTTATATCACCTGGCTTTTTGACAGATATTAGTTTATAATAAAATGAAATGAATAAAACCGTAAATATCAATAACGGCAGATTATAAATCCTGTATACTATGAATTTAATCAGATCTATTGCGGAATTCTTTAATGAGAAAAATAATTGATGGCTGTCTGGACTTGTTGTAAGACGGTATTCATTTCCGGGAGCCAGATATACAAGCATAAAAGATATTACAGCCGCAACTGCAAATATGAAAAGGTATTTGTCAAACTTCCTTGTAAAAATTAGATTACCGGCAAATGCCGCTGAAAAGAATATTGTTGTTGTCAGCATCGAAACCTCATTGGATCCCTCGATCGCAAATATCAGAAGGCAAATTGAAAGCACAAGACCTTTACCTATACTTTCATTTTTGCTTTTAACAAATCTGATGAACAAAGCAGTAAGCACTATCATCATAATATTTGCAAACTGGTATATCACAGTCGAAGCGAGCCAGAACAAAGCCAGGTCAGAAGCCGGCAATCCGTAAACAAATAAATAACAAAATGATAATGTGCAGATTAATTTTTGCTTTATGTTAATATTTTCGGATGCAATTTCAGAAACGAGATAATATACGGAAACTATAAAAAGCAGAATAAATATAGCCGTAATCAGCTTGTATCCAAAGATTGATCTGAAAAGGAGAGGATTTACGCTGCTCAGAACTGCGGTTGAAAAATACCTTCCTGACCAGGTTTCATACCAGATATACTGCGAATGAAAGAAACCGTTCTTGTATGCGATCTCGGAATATTCAAAATCATCCCAGCATGGATGCACATAGAATGAAAGTATTATAAACGGAATTATAGTTAGAAATAAAAAGAGAAAAACTATATTGTTCGTCTGCCCGGTGAGAAATTTCTTTATGTTCATCTGTAGTTCATGATTATTATTCTTTATTTGTAGTATCTGCTTTCATGACAGATATATATCTTTTATTAAAATAATGAGCGTACATCAGATTGAATTCGAGAGTAGGATCGGGTGTAATATCAGTGAAAAAAATCGTTCTTGGAGTGTTCACCAGCTGCTGAACTGTAAGACTGTCTGATGAAGTTGATTCCAGGAAATCATATCTGGAATTCAGCTCATTATTATACCTGACAGCGCTTCCTCTCAGCAGGTCGGTATATGCATTCTTTACATTATTCTTTTTTAATAGGAATAAAACTGAAATGATCAAAGCAGCAGTATAAATATATTTTGGTATTCTGCCAGTATTAAATTTGAATTTTCTGGATAAAGAATATATCATCACTGTAATATTATAAAACCAGCCGATCAGAAAAACGAAATAAATAATGTTTACAGTTCTGTTAAACGGAGATCTGCCCAGACTCCAAACCGGAGTAAAGAACAGAACAAACAGTACTCCTAATAATACAACAGATGTATAAAGCGGATTTACAAAAATGCTGACGGGTTTCTTTTCGGAATTCTTAATCAGTTTATATAGAACCGGAATGATAAGGATGGTAATGAATATCAGCGGCGTCAGAAATATCCAGGAAATAAGATAATCGGTCAATGTCGAGAAAGTTGTGATCAATGAAGGCATCAACTTATGACTGTCGGGATATTGTGAGCCCCTTACGCTGTTGCCCGGCGCTGATAGAAGTACATAAGATGATAAAGAAGTTGTTATTGCAAAGAGAATTAATCTGCCGTTTATCTTTCTTTCGGTAATTAATTTGCTAATAACTATTAAAGAAATCATAAGAACTCCTGTTACCATTGCCATTTCACTGCATCCTGCTATAGCGATCAGTAATAGCACACACAGAAATGTCAGCAATCCAACTGAAGAGGTATCCTGCGGATTAGTGATCTTTGCGTATATTAAAAGAAATAACATTATCATCAGTATCCCAAACTGATAGACAACGGATGCGGTCAGCCAGTAAAAGCTTTGAGATAAGGAAGGCATTGCATACAGATACAGAAACATTATTGATAACGTCATCAGAAATTTTTCTTTGAAATTCAATGCTTTCCCGGTTAATTCTGAAATAAGTGCGTACAAAACATAAATGAATAGGATCATCAGAAACAAAGTCAGCATCTTATATCCGAAAAGAGAGTTGAAATATAAAGGATTGTAACTTAACAACGCATTGGAGAAATATTTACCTGTCCAGTTCTTATAATAATGCTGCTGAGTATCAAGGAATCCCCTGATTTTAGTATTTTCAGACAGACCCCAGTCATCAGCTGAAGGGTGATTAAAAAAGAAAAGCACCGCAAAAGGGAGGATCATCAGAAGAAAAAACAATATAATAAGATTTTCAGAAACTAAATTATTAAGTTTATTCTTCAATATGATCTGAATATTAATATTTTTTAAAATGCTGTTTTGAGAGAATGAAATTAGAGAAATTGATTGGTTTATTAAAGTCGATTTTCGTTAATTGAGTTCATTGAGTTCATTGAGTTGATTGAGTTCATTGAGTTCATTGAGTTGATTGAGTT
>CAZLOL010000066.1:6157-15920 GCA_964561045.1 uncultured Ignavibacteriaceae bacterium
TGATCGCTTTGATTGTGTTAATTGCGTTGATTGGTACTCCATAATTAACTTAACTACTAAACTTAACACAATTAACACAATAATTTCAATTAACACAATAATTTCAATTAACACAATTAACACAATTAACTAATCTACAGCTCATCAATCTTCTCAAGCAGCCACTGTTTATTTACTACTGAATCTTTCAACAGAGTATTTTTCATAAAATCAATTTCTTTTTTATCCTTTGATTCTTTCAGCTTAAAAATGGAATTAGTGTAATTAAGAAATTTGAGGTTGCTTTCTTTATAACTGTCCGAAACTGATTTATTCTTTGCAAGAAAGTGCCTGTGAGAATCGCTGAGATACTGAAACATATCATAGTCATCTTTTTCATAGCTGATAATAAACTGCAGGTTACGCAGGAAGTATTTCATCTGAAAAGTATCTATACTGATTTTGTTTGAATACTCCAAAGCTTTGTCAAATTCATTTTTTGAAAAATGAAGAAATGCCAGACTGTAAATATTGAAGTTATTCTGAAGATCCGTATCAAGTTTGGGAAGAAATTCCTTAATAAGTTCTTCCAGAAAATCCACTTCTTTCAGATAACCTGATAGCTTGACAGCCAGCAGGTAAAGAGTCGGAATAATTTTACCGTTTTCGCTGAGAAAAATATTTTTATCTACAAGATGTGAAATAATCTCAAACAACTCTCTGTTTTTATTCATGTTCCGGGTATCCCTGCAGTTATCAAGAGTGCTTGCGAGGCTGGCATAGAGACTTCTCAGTGCAGATTCTGAAATATACTTATCATATTCGAAGAGAGTTTTCTTAAAATCAAAATAGTACTCAATGCTTTGTGGATTAAGATATGATTTCATCATTTTAAAAAAAACAAGCAATATCTTATAATTCCTGTTTTTCCCTTCGCTAAGTTTTATCACACTATCCTCAAGTTCAGCGTCATTAAATACTCTATCTGAAAACATGCTTATAAAATTACTTTCCGGCAATTCATTGAATTCAGTTTTTTCAATGTACATATTGTTATAATTTATACTGAACTTTGCTGCGAAATCAAGAATCATGAGCTCTGAGATTTCCGTATTGATATATTTTGAACGAAGTTTCGTATTATAAGCCTCCATTCTGTGTCTGCTTTCTTTCAGGTAAATGTAATCTTCGAAATATTCAGAATAAAATTTTGAGGGCTTAAAATGATTCTTTTCAAATGAATTATACTTATTCATAAAAATATTTTCCAGATGCTTATCTCCGAGCTTACTTAGGAGATTCTTCATACGTTGGGATTCATTGCCATTCAGCTCTTCGACTTCCAGGAATCTTTCCGCTAACTTAGTAATATCATAAATTATATTCTTAAGTATTCCGTAATTATATTCTTTTTCCGGAGATATTTTTTTCCAGACTTCCTCTTTATCAAACGAACTATCTCTGAAATCCGGAGCATATTTTTTTATTACGTTAAAAAGTTTTATGACATGGCTACGTGTATTAAAATAAGGAGAATTCAGAAATGCATCGAATCTCTTAAGTTCTTCCTTATCCAGAGTCCTCATTATTTCAAGGAAAGATGTATTCTGCATAAGTAATGATTATGTAATTTCTCTTTTAAGTTTTTAAATATTTATGCTAAAATAGGCAGAAATTACATTTTTTAATACTCCATTAATTCAATTCCATGGTGTAATTTTGAAAAAACTTTCATTGCAAAGAAGCCATTACGTGTTTATTTTTGTACAAGTTTAACACAATAACCCGTTCAGTTGATTGCAAACATCTGAATACTAAAGGCATCACCGGTATGCCGGTTATTGTAAATTTTTTAAAAATTATGATAAAAATGATATTAAAAAACCTAATTCTTTCGGCTTTATTCTTTTTTGCAGTTTCATTCAATTTGTTTTCTCAGAATTTATTCAAGGATGATTTTAATTACCCCGTAATGGACAGTCTCGACGGGACCGGCGGATGGAACCGTACAGGAGTTAATTTTCCTTATAATATTCAGGTGAAATCTCCCGGACTTACTTATACAGGATTTGCCGGTTCTGGCATCGGCAACACTGCTTATATTTCAAATGCTGCCGAAGGAGATATTGTCATGCATAACTTTCCTTCTCAGTCAACAGGAAAGCTGTATGCATCTTTTATGATAAGAGTTGACAGCCTGACTTCAACAGCCACAAACGGTTACAATATTGCATTTAATCCTTCAACAGGTCAGACATTCATAAATACAATGCTTTATGTAAAGAGAATTTCGGCTACAACATTTAATTTCGGCATAAGAAAATCAAAAAATGTAACCTACAGTAATACAGTTTATAATACAAATACAACTTATCTCGCGGTCATAAAATATTCTTTTGTAAACGGAGATAATAATGACAGCGCAAAGATGTATATTTTCTCATCCGGTGTACCGGTTACAGAACCTTCAGCGCCTAATGCTTTCGCAACTGACAGTACGGATGTTCCGAGTATCGGGAACATTGTTCTCTCCAACGGATATGCTCAGGGAGGACCACTGCGCGGATCATCAGTAAAGATAGACGGTATCAGAGTCGGACTTACATGGCAGAACAGTATTCTCTCAGAAGTAAGATTAGTATCAGATATTACTCCGGATAAATTTTTATTAAGCCGCAATTATCCTAATCCGTTCAATCCTGAAACAAGAATTTCTTTCAGCATTCCTGAAGAAGGAGATGTAAAATTACAGGTCTTTGATATGACAGGAAAATCTGTCTCAGTACTGACTGAAGGAAGGTTCTTACCCGGAGAATATTTTCTGAACTTCAACGGAAACAATCTGTCCAGCGGTACTTACTTTTATAAACTGGATTATAATTTCAAAAACGGGAACGTGAGTAAAATAAATAAAATGACCTTAATTAAATAATATCAATTAAATTTAAAAAATAAAAACACAAATATAAAATAGATGAACAATAACAGCTCAAAATACAAAGTTGTAATAATAACTGCGATACTTTCACTATTCGTAATTATAAAAGATTCATATTCTCAGCCATTACTGGAAGAAAACTTCAATTTCCAGGTAAGAGACAGTCTTGAAGGTATTGGAAAATGGAATCGTTCAGGTCCGAATAGCGGAAAGAAAATTAAAGTAGTTTCACCGGGTCTGAATTATTCCGGCTATTTGTGTTCCGGGATAGGTAATACTTCTTTTTTTACAAACCTTCCAAATGGAGATATAAATATTCATGATTTTACAACTCAGACTTCAGGTACGGTTTATATGTCTTTTATGATAAGGGTCGATAGTCTTACAGCTTCTGCTACAGAAGGAAGTAATATCTGCTTAGATGAATGGGGTGGTTCAACAAATTTTAATACTCGGGTGTTTATTAAAAAATTAAGTTCAACTACATTCAATATTGGTATCAGGAAATATGACGGACCTGCAAAATATTCACCAACAGTGTATTCAATAAATACAACTTATCTTGTAATTTGCTCTTACACTTTTCTAGGCGGTCTGAACGATGACATAGCAAGATTGTATATCAATACTTCGGGTGTACCGGCAACTGAGCCCGTCTCTCCCGCTGCTTCAGATACTACAGGATTAGATGTTGACGATATTGGAGAGGTTATACTTTCAAATCAATTTATTCAGACAGGTCTTCAGCAGAGTTCAGTCAAAATTGACGGCATACGGATCGGTACTTCCTGGGCAGCGACTTTATTTCAGCCTTACACTGTTCAGTTAAATCTGAAAGCTTTAATACAGGGTTTTTATAATAATTCCACAAACAAAATGGTAAAAGATACGGCAAGAGTTATCCTTAGATATATGACCTCACCTTATACGATTGCTGATTCTTCTAAAGCTGTCCTTGATTCAAACGGTAATGGAAACTTTACATTCAGCAGGATAGGAAACAGAACACCATATTATATTGTAGTGAAACATAGAAATACAGTTGAAACATGGAGCTCGTCAGCGCGTGAATTTGAGAACAATTTACAAAACTTTGATTTTACCGGCAGCAAATTTCAGGCTTACGGGAGTAATCAAATCCTTAAGGGTAGTAAATATTGTTTGTATAACGGGGACGTGAATCAGGACGGACTTATAGACCTGACTGATATTGTACTGGTAAATAATAATGCTGCAGTCTTTCTGGCAGGCTACAAAACATCTGACATTGACGGCAACAATATCACTGATCTAAATGATCTGATCATTACATATAATAATTCGAGTAATTTTGTCAGTGTGAAGAAACCGTAATAAGTTGAGTGGGTTGAGTGAGTTGAGTGGGTTGAGTGGGTTAAGTGGTAGAGTGTTAGAGAGGATGAGTTAACAAACTCATCTAACTCAACTAACTCAACTCTCTCAACTATCTCAACTATCTTAATAAACTTAAAGAACTTAAAGAACTTAACAAACTTAACGAAAATTCAAGTTTGAAATTTCAATTGTAAATACTAATCCTTATATTGGGCAAATGAAAATTGCGTTCCAAGTTTGGATTGAAAAATATAGCATAATATTCCCCCTGTATTTTTTTGTGTTGATGATTTTAGAGATATTGTAATAGGCTTTGAAATTAAATGTTCATCTTTCCATTAAAACATGACCCATTCTAGCAAAGCACAAAACACAAATATACTTTTCAAAATTTGTTTAAAGATATTTTCAGGTTAATATCTTTACAAGATCAAATCATAAATTTAATAAAAAAAATAAATAATAAATCTAAAAGCATGAAAAAAGAATTTACCAATTCCGGTTACACTCAAATTCAAGCGAAGAAAATTTACAAGAATTCAGATATTAAATCATTAAAGACGCTTTTAATTTTTAATTTTATTTTTTTTGCTTATGGACTTTTTGCACAGCCTGTAATAACATCAATTTCACCGCAGAGCGGGCCTACTTATAATACATTTGCCGTAAAAGCTAATCAGACATTGCCCCCTGTCATTACTGCATTCTCTCCACTAAGCGGACCTTCCGGAACCATAGTGACATTAACTGGCAGCGGTTTCAATACTACAGCATCTAACAACGTTGTATTCTTCGGAGCTGCATTAGCATCGGTATCGTCTTCAACTGATACAAGTATTTCAGTCATTGTTCCGCAAGGAGCAAACTATCAGTTTATTTCTGTAACAAATCTGGAAAGCAATCTGACGGCTTATTCATCTATGCCTTTCATTACAACATTTCCGGGATCATGCAAGACTGAATTTGCGTCTGGAATCACTTTTCCCACCGGTACACCTCAATATTCCTTAAGCATTGGTGACCTTGATAAAGATGGCAAGACCGATCTGGTTGTTAGTAATGATGGAATTAATACAGTATCTGTATTCCGCAATACATCCACAACCGGGGGAATTAGTTTTGCAGCAAAGGTTGAATTCGGAACGGGAGCATCACCAAAATCTGTAAGCATCGGAGATATTGACGGAGACGGTAAACCTGATCTGGTGGTTACAAACAGCGGCAGTAATACAGTATCAGTATTCCGCAATACATCAACACCCGGAATTATCAATGCAGGAAGTTTTGCAGCAAAAATAGATTTCACGACAGGATCAACTCCCTGGTCAGTAAGCGTGAGCGATTTAAATGCTGACGGCAAGCCGGACCTGGCAGTTGCAAATAGAGCCGGCCAGAGTGTATCTGTATTTCGAAATTCATCAACTTCAGGAGTTATAAGTTTCCTGACAAAGGTTGATTTTCCCACAGGTTCATTCAGTGCATTTCCATACTCCGTCAGCATTGGTGATCTGGACGGAGACGGAAAGCCGGATATGGCAGTTGCTAACAGCGGTGACAACACAGTATCAGTATTTCAAAATACATCTACAACCGGTGGGTTAAGTTTTGCTTCAAGGGTTGACTTTAGTGCAGGACCCGGTCCGGTTTCCATCAGTATTGGCGACATAGACGGAGATGCAAAGCCTGATCTGGCAGTTGTCAATAATAGCGGAATCAACACTTCTGTATTCAGAAATACATCCACACCCGGAATTATAAATGCAGGAAGTTTTGCAGCAAGAGTTGACTTTGCAGTAGGCTCATCTCCCCAAATAGTAAGTATCGGAGACATAGACGGAGATGGTAAACAAGATCTGGCTGTTGCAAATTATTTAGGTAATTCCGTATCGGTTTTACGAAATACCTCGGTAATAGGTACTATAAGTTTTTCGGCAAAAGTTGATTTAGCTACAGTAGGTCACTCAACTTCCGTAAAAATTGGCGATTTAAACGGTGATGGCAAATCTGAAATAGTTGCCACTAAAAATAATGATTTTACAGTTTCAGTTTTTCGTAACTTATCATTACCATCTGCACTTCAAACCGCAGCATCGGGTAACTCAAATCCGATAACAAACGGATCAGTAACACCCAGTTTAACAAATTTTACTGATTTTGGAAATGTACCTATAGGGGGAAACCTAATCCGGACTTATTCTTTTCAGAATACCAGTACAGACAGTTTAACAGTTGACAGTATTAAAATAACTGGAACAGATTCTATTTTATTTACAGCGGGTTCACTGACTCCTCCGGGAAAGATAGCTTTAGGGGGATCGAAGACTTTTAATGTTACTTTTACTCCGGTCTCTTCCGGATTAAAGAATGCAACAGTCAGAGTTTATTCAAATATCAATTCAGGGACTTCCTGTCTTATTCAACAAACTTATACATTCGCAATAAGCGGTACGGGTTTTGCAACTGTTCCGACAAATGTACTGAATTTTGACGGAGTAAATGACTACGTAGCTCTGCCAAATACTTTAATACAGAATCTTACTTTACCTTCTGTGTCTGAGCTTACAATTGAATATTGGTTTAAAGGCAGCCTTATACAATCTGCAGTTCGGTTTCAAACAGGCGCGGGCTATATTGTGGCAGGATGGGGAGATACTCCGGGAAGTGAACAGCATATTATCTCTACTGAAGGCGGAACAACAGGAATCAGCGTTGGCGCAGGTGCTTCGGACGGTAACTGGCATCATGTTGCAATGACCTGGAAGAAAAATACAGTAAACGGATTCAAGAGTTTTCTTGATGGAGTGCTTGTGCAGCAGCGTAATTCTTCAAACACTAATCTTCCCGTTATGAATGTTACAGGTTACCTGGGAAGCTATAACGGAGAAAGCGAATTCACTAACGGCACTCTTGATGAAGTAAGAATCTGGAACCGCGAATTATCTCAGACAGAAATTTCAACAAACAGGTTTCTTCAAATCAGTTCCGGGACAGGTCTGCTTGCAAGTTATCATTTCAATCAGGGAATCGCCGGAGGTAATAATACGGGCATAACAACTCTTACTGATGCATCAGCAAACAATTACACAGGTACATTAAATAATTTTACATTGAACGGACCGTCATCTAATTTTGTCGGAACCGGACCCGGACTGATTCCAGCATCAACTACTATAAATATTAAAGTCATCCCCGAAGGATTTTATAATGGCGGATCAGATAAACTGAATTTAAAAGATACTGTCAGAGTTTATTTGCAATCCAATGTATCTCCTTATAATGTTATAGATTCAGCAGTTGCAGTAATAGACTCTGTTACTTTTACGGGATCATTTATATTTGCAAATGCTTCAAGCGGAACATATTTTTTAAGGGTGAAGCACAGAAACTGCATGGAGACCTGGAGCAAGACCGGCGGAGAACCGTTAGTTCAGGGATCAACGATGAGTTATGATTTCTCAAGTGCTGCTTCGCAGGCATTCGGAAACAACATGGGACAGGTGGATGCTTCACCGGTGAGGTATGCCATTTACAGCGGGGATGTTAATCAGGACGGTTCGATCGATCTAAATGACGTATTATCCGTTTACAATGCTTCTTCAATATTTTCATCAGGCTATGTAGTGAATGATGTTAACGGTGACAATCTCGTTGATCTTAATGATATTTTACTGATATATAATAATTCGACAGCTTTTGTTGCTGTAATCAGTCCATAGATTCAATTGCAATTTATGAACATCAAATTACAGATTGCTAATATTAATGGTTAAAGAAATTGATCATTAATATTCTGCAATCTGTTTTTTTTCAATCCTTTTTACTTAAATATTTTCAATATATAATTGATAATTCTTATGAACTCAAATATCTCAACTAACTCAAAAAGAATTTATTTTAACAATCAGCCATGACTTTTTATTCATTGACCTGACTGTAATTTCTTTTTTTAGTTTAGCATATTCATAAGAACTGAATTTCTCCTTCAGTCTGAACATTTGTTTAATATTATCAAAAAGGTATTTGGTATCATTTTTAACTTTATCACTTAGAGATTTATTATTTTTCAAAAAGTGATATGTTGATTTGTATTCGCTTTCAAAAGTAATATAATCATTCAGTTCATAGAGACATTTTGCTTTTAACAGCTTCATCCTCACTTTAATAATAAAATTCGGATGATTCATTGAAGAGATCATTTCCAAAACCTCATCAAACTTTCCTTTGCCGAACAATATAAATGCTTTCATAAATTTTTCCGAATATTCAATACTATCTCCCGGTAATTTGCTGATATACTTAAGAGCGAATTTTTCCAGTGCTTCATATTCATTTGCATTAAATGCTCTCCATATATAAAGGAGAAAATCTGAAACAGTCATCGTGCCATCACGGTTAAAAAATATATTATTTTTAAGCATGGTATCAGAAATCTCAAAAAGCTCTTTATCGACATTTATCTTAGACGGATCAAAGTTGTTAAGGGAATTACCCATCAGCAATAAAAGATCTTTTGCATCCCATCTTGAAAATATTTTTATATTTTCATTCATGGCACTTTTAAATTCTAGATAATACTCTACGTTATCATTGTTAAGCTGGGATCTGGACATTTTCCAGAAAGTATTTACTATTTTATAATCACGGACTGAATGCTGTTTTACGACAGCAAGAAGTTTTTCTATTATTACAGGTGAGATTTCCCTGAGGAATACAGGAAGAATGTTCTTATCCATTGAAAAGTTGAGATTCAGAGAATCTGTCATTACATTATTATAATACTTGAATAAATAGATAAGAAATGAGTAGATAAAAGTTGCTGAGCTGTCAATGAGATCCTTCTCGGTCACCGAATTGAGATTATTCGCTCTGTTATGATAGATCTTTATCCAGTTAATTTTAGAATAAGCCGAATAAAAATCATTTACAAAGAAATAATCTTTGCTAAATGAATCTTTGGAATACTGCCTGTCAATTTCACTCATCTTTACCTTAAACAGTTTTGGAATATTTCTTTCATTCAGGCAGTTCATCAGAATATTATCCTTTTCAAGTATGTTCTCATCAAATTCTTCAAGCACTATGAACTTCATTGCGAGCTTGCTAAGCTCGTGAATGAGATTTTTCATCGTGCCATAGTTATAATCTTTTTCAGGGTAAAGTTTTTTCCAGACTATTTCCTTATCGAGCATTTCATTATTGAAATCAGGGGATTGCTTTTTTATTTCTGAAAAAAGTTTTATGGTATTTGAATTCTTATTGTGATAAGGAGAATTTATAAAGTCTTCGAATTTAAGAAACTCTTTTTTCTCAAAAGTTCTGATTATTTCGAGTAAAGAACTTTTCAGCATAATTAAAAAATGAAAGTGAAGTATAAATTTATTAACATGATCAGTACATGACAAATATAAGTGTATTCGTTTCAAATTATAAGTTTGTTCGATGTGAAACTCGGAGAAAAAATTAGTTGGAGGATCATTGTAATTACTATATTTT
>CAZLOL010000067.1:0-15804 GCA_964561045.1 uncultured Ignavibacteriaceae bacterium
GAAAAGGTTTCATATGGCAGTGAGTATTGTGTATTGTGTATTGTGTATTGTGTATAAGTTATTGGGTATTGAGAATTGTGTATTAGTTATTGGGTAATTAGTATTGGGTACTGAATATTGTGAGCTTGAGTTTTTAGGATCAGGGAATATTTTAATAAAAAAAGCTGCAGCAAATTTCTTCACTGCAGCTTTTCTGTAATTAAACAAATCTGATGTTTTAAATCAGATACTTTTTATTTAATGAGTATCATCCTCTTTATATCCCTGAATTCTCCGCTTTCTATCCTGTAAAAATAAGCTCCGCTTGCTAAATTGCTTCCGTTGAAATCAACCTCATAGTTTCCTGCCGGTCGTGATTCATTTACAAGCGTCAAAACTTCTTTTCCGAGCACATCATATATTTTTAAAGAAACCTGACCCTGCTTTGGAATTGAGAAATTTATTCTGGTGGATGGATTGAACGGATTAGGATAATTCTGAGATAATGAATATACCTGAGGCACAGATGCAATCTCATTTCCTATGCCTGTCATCAGACTCAGCTCAAATTGAATGTTAGCCCTGTTAAAACTCTGGGTTAAGCTTGTTGGATACTGAGTATCGCTCTGCCCTCTTCTTGATCTGTAATCCGAACCGGTTGTGGTAAATGCATATCTCGGGTACGTGGAAACATACGCCTGATAATCCCTGCAGATTGAAATCATGAGATTCTGAGAACTATTATATGTTAATGGCGTTGTCA
Organism: uncultured Ignavibacteriaceae bacterium; assembly: GCA_964561045.1. Classification (GTDB taxonomy): domain Bacteria; phylum Bacteroidota; class Ignavibacteria; order Tepidaquicellales; family Tepidaquicellaceae; genus JAGPCH01. Next base: position 743 of record CAZLOL010000067.1, read on the forward strand.
GCTGAATTTCCTGCCAGCCGGGAGCGGCTAAGCTTGTAGTCGTTCCTGAATAAACCATTGTCATGCCGGTTGAATCCCAGCCTCCTGTCGGCAATGTTGCATCAGTCGTGGTTTTCATGAATATTCTCATGTTATCATTTGTAACTCCTGATACGGAATTATTCTGATAAAATCTTATCTTCCTGATGATGCCGGAAGTTCCTATCTCAGAACCGAGATAGATTCCCTGCCATCTGAAATAATTATAGAACCTGTTAAGAGGGTATGATTCATCTGAAGTACCCGTGCCTATTGTTACATTTGTGATCGGAAGCCTTCTTAGCTTTAAATTATAAGTCTGCGAAGAAGCCATCGAATCATTTGCGCTGTAAGCATATACCCTCCACTGTCCTGAGACGGAATCACTGTTTCCGGCTCCGAGACTTGCGGCAATGGAATCGAGTTTTGAAACCCTGATGCTTGCAACCGAATCATAACCGCCGTTATCTGACTGAATGGCGGCTTTGATATTAGACTGCGTAGTGAAATTCGGAACTGCAAACAGCCATTTATATTTCACGCCTTGTCCTGACTTTGTCCAGGTTGCCTTTGCATAAGAAATATCTGTCGGTGTGGTCTGTATCGTAGTATTATTCGGAGGCGCTGAAAGATTAAATGCCGTAAGTGCAGGAATTCCTCTCTTCAGTGTAATCGCTCTCGGTCCGTTATTTGATTTTAATGAATCATTTACCGGAAGCTGCCTGTATGTCCATGCATCCCATTGTCCGATAAGTGAATCTCCCTGATTCAGACCTAACCCGATAAGAATATTATCAAGCTGAGCTGAAGTCAGAGTTATTGAATTAATAGCAGAAGGAATTGTAATTTTCCTTGGTGAAGTTGTCGGACTGCCGAATATGAATTTATAAGTTGCTCCTGTTGCAGAAGTATCCCATGTAACCGTGTATTCAGCCGTTCCCAGAGGCAGCGATGTAAATGTTGTGGAAGCTGAAGGTGTCCTTAAAGCAAACGGATTAAGAACCGGTACATTTGTAATTTTTACTTTCTGAAGCATTTTATTAACATTGAGTCTTCCGTTTGAAAGAGTTATACCGGTCAGTGACGGTATCGTATCAACGCTTGAAAGAATGAATTTCTTAAACAGCAACGCAGCTGAATCAGGATCATTTTTAACAAGATTCATGAAAACACTGCTGGCGCCTGCATGGATCAGTCCGATCGCTCCTGCTACCTGAGGTGTTGCCATTGAAGTACCGGTAAGCAAGCCGTAACTGCTTGTAGGTATTGTTGAAAGTATGCTGGTTCCGGGTGCGCCAAGATCCATGTTAATCGGACCATATCCCGCACCGCTGTTCTTTGCATCAGTATTGGTTGTGTTTGTAACTGCAATCATAAAATTACTCGGACAAGCCGTAGGAATATCTCCAACAATATCAATATTCACATTATTATTCGGTCCTGCGCCTGCGCTTAAAATTCCTTCCGTGCCGAGTGAATCATAAAACGCACACCATAAAGGATAATTCGCCGGCTGACCGTTATCAACGCCGAAAGATGAATTTGTTGAAACTACAAAGGCTCCCTGTGTTCCGTTCGATTGATTATATCTTCTTCTTTGTTTTAAAACATAACCATAAGCCTTTATGACTATGGATTCTGTAGATGAGGAACCTACAACCGGCATTGTCTTAACAGTAAGATTAACACCTGCAACTCCCTGATTGTTATTTCCTTTTGCGCCTGCAATTCCGGCACAATGCGTACCGTGATTATTTGCAGGAATTGTTCCGTTATTTGATGATGCATTCCATCCGTTAACATCATCTACATAACCGTTATTGTCATCATCTATTGAATTACCGGGAATCTCTCCCCAGTTTACCCAGGTATCAAGATCCGGATGAGCGATCTGCTGACCGCCGTCTACAATGGCAACTACTATTGTATCACCAAAGACTGTCAGACCTCCGGTTGAAGATTCCCACGCTTCGGGAGCATCTATATCTGCATCCGGTGTGCCTCCGTTCTGTCCTGTATTATTCTTATCCCATTGTTCGGCAAATCTCGTATCGTTTGGAATTACTCTTTCGTGAACCGTATGATTGAACTGTGCTATTGCGATCTTATCATTTCTCATTACAGATAACAATGCATCCACCGGCTGGGATTTTTTAACATCATACTGCAACAGATAAATGTTCATATCCGGTATTAATCTTTCTTTTACACTGAGATCTATGCCTTTATAATTATTAACAAAGTCCTGCGCATCTGTATCTGTTTTGAACATCACTATGAGTTCACCTTCGATGTAATTATTGTCATCATAATAATTTGATAGGTCGTTCTGACTTGTTGTGGTTTTGTTTAAAGAAAATGAAACCAGCACTATGATCATAATGCCAATAAGAGTGGATAAAATTTTCATGTTGATTTGTTTATGGTTTATAAAAAATTTGAAAAGATATTTTATTAAATTATAAAAAAGAATCCGGAATATCTTATAAGTAACTTTCAAATGTAGCCAAAATATTTACCGCAGAAATAACTGAATAGAATTCGCTGCAATAAAGATTGCTGATACCAAAGACTTAGAATTTTTTATACAGCACACTTACTGGTGCTAATTCACCATTTTCTGCGAAAATGTACCGTCAGGATTTTTGATAATTGTACCGTCTGTTTCCCAGCCACGCTCGATAATTTCTTTCTGAACTTTTTCATTTAATTCCTGCAAAGTATTAGCAGTAATTATCTGAGATGATCTTTTTGAATCCATTTTGTCCTCCTTTAAATTAAAAAACTGTTTTTTACTTTATTAAAATTAAAGTTTTAGTGTCAGAAAATCCCTGTGACTCAAGTTTGTAAAAATAAGAACCGGAAGCATAGTTCGTTCCGTCCCATTCTACTTCATAAGTTCCGGGTTTCAGTATAGAATCTACTAATTTTAAAATTTCTTTTCCATTCGAATCATAAATTGTCAGTGTCAGTTTGGATGTTATGTCTTTAGTAACATCAAACTTAATTTTTGTTTTGGGATTAAACGGATTTGGATAATTATCGTAAAGTTTTAATGACTCGGGAATTTCTGCATCGACCAGCTCTATATTCGTTGTGAAATCAACTATCGCAGTGTAAATACTCATGATTGAATTATCAAGTCTCGCCCAGATTGGTCTTACCTTATTATTTACTGCTGAAACATTTGTATAATCGCCGAAGAATACTGAAGACGTAGGCGTAAATGGTGTTGCGCTGACCTTGAAATTCGTGAAAGTTTCTCCGCCGTCAGTTGATTTCGCCATATAAACATCCGTCTGATTGTTTGTATAATTTCTTCTGTCGTAATATACAAAATACAGATAACCCGTTGTCTGATCAATAGTCATCCATGTAAAGAACTGCTGCTTGCCGGCAGGATCATCATTTACTCTTTTTACTTCACTCCATGTATTCCCACCGTCAGTAGATTTGATAAGAAATACATCTGTATCTGCCGGTCCGTTTCTCTGATCTGACCAGTTGACATAAAGCGTGCCTCTGTATGGTCCGTTGGAAATGTCACAGGCGGTTACGGGAAGTCCGTTTGCTCTGTAAATACCCGGGATTGCATAATCCCATCCTCCTGGCTGCGAAGTAACAAATTTATCTTCATTCAGCCAGTTCAATCCTCCGTCAGTGGATTTGTTCATTACAATTCCTGACGGACCTGACCACGAAACATAAATTTCTCCGTTTGGTCCGGTGCAGGGAACTGCGCCTTCCACAGTATTATCTTCATCCACACAGTCACCTGCTTTTTTATTTATTCTAAGTGCGCTGCTCCAGGTTGTACCTGCGTCTGTCGAGCGTGAAAATAAAATAGTTGAACTGTCAGAAGGACTGCTGCTTCCGTAACTGTCAAACTGTGTCCATGACATATATATATTGTTGTTCCGCGGATCTACGCACAGCCACTCCTTGTCCTGCTGCTTGGGCGGAATATATCCCGCAAATGATCCGTTGTTCCAGTTCATGCCGCCGTTGGTAGATTTCTGCACAACGATCCTGTCTATGAAATAACTTCCGGATGAATTAGTAAGGTGTCCGTAATAAAAATTTCCCGCTGTATCTGCAGCGATCGCAGGATCACCCCATACACTGTATGATGAAGTTAATGTGGCTTTGGACCAGTTCAGACCGGCATTTGTGGAATAAAAGTAAAAGTTAAGATTTGTGCCTGCAACTATCTGGTTTGTATTCTTCGGATTGATGCAGATTGAAGGTTCATTCGGTGAACCTGTATTTGATAAAAGCACATTAGTATACTGTGCAAATGAATTATTAAATATAAAAATTAAAAACGCTGAAATGATAATTTTCCTGTTCATGATATTGTATATTTATTACAAAATTAATCAATAATTATCTGTAATAATATTCAATTTATCATCTGAATTACTATAAGAATTCAGTGCTTTCCAAAACATTTTGGAAAGAAGTTTTTTTATTTTAAATAATTCCTGAATCAATCAATTTTATTTGAAATCAGAACAACCCGCATGTTTAAAATTGCGAATAAAATATTCTAAGCGATGGCGTAAAAAAATTATCCCTTTTCGGATAATTTGCAAAGTAAATTCCGAAGTGGAGATATTACAGCCATTGCGAATGAATTTAAAGCAATATTTCACCGGCGGGAGAGTTTTCTTTGCGTGGCTTATTTTTGTTCTATACATAAAGAAAGCGGACTTTAATTAGGATTTTAATCCGGTATCTGTATTTCAGGATTTAAACGATTTAGACGGATTTGACTTTATTGAACTTGATTTCCATTCTTTAATTCTGAATTTCTGATTACTAAACTGACGTAGCCAGAATCTATTTGGTAAGCACAGTCTTTAGTCTGTGTAAGCTGAATATCACTGGCTAAAGCCTGTGATACTGTTACGCACAGAAAAGTGCATTTCTGTCTCTAACAAATTTTATTACTATTATTCGCAGAATTTAACTTATGACTGAAAAACCGTAACCCATAACCCGCAACTCGCAACTCTCAAATCCCCTTCAGCCACTTTTCCAGAAACTTAATCTGCTGTTCCGTTTTACTATTAGATTCCTTAATACAAAATTTCGGCAGAGATTTCAGAAGCTTAACTTCCATTTCCCTGATCAATCCATCCCTGCTTATCAGCACATTTATAACATTCCCGGCAGAATGATCTTTAAGCAGGATCTTAACTGAATTCTGATCCGTCCTCATCCCGTTGATCGCGATAATTTCATCCTTTGCATTGAGCCCTGATTCATATGCTGTGCCTCCGGCATGAACTTTTGTGATGATAAATTTTCCGTTATCAGTATTTGATTCTATATCCAGAGAGCATTCCGCTGATTCATTTTCATTTATTAGCTCAAGTCCGCAGTCTGCAAGATATGAACCAAGGGGTAGTTCGGCAACTCCGTTTATATATTTTTCCCAGAATTCATCAAGAGATCTTCCGCAGACCGTCTGGCAAACTTCCTTAATTCTCTCATCAGAAAAACCTTTCGTACTATCTTTTTTATAATCATCATAAAGCATTCTTAAAGCATCATCAAGCGATTTTTCTGCATTTGTACTTATTATTATTTTAATATTAAGCATCATTGACACAAGCGCACCCTTTGTATAATATGAGACCTGTGAATTGCTGAAGTTTTCATCCTTTCTGTAAAATTTTATCCAGGTATCGAAGCTCGATTCAGCAAGAGACTGATTCGATCTTCCTTCGAATCTCATAACATCATTCACTTCGACATCAATAAATTCAAAATACTCCTTATTATCAATTAATCCGCATCTTCTTAAAATTAAATTATCATAATAACTAGTCCATCCTTCAGCTACCCATAGACTCTTGGTATGATTCTCCTTGTCATAATCAAATGGTCCGAGCGCTGCAGGTCTGATCCTCTTTACATTCCATAAATGAAAAAATTCGTGCGAAACAAGACCGAGAAATTTTTTATAAAGTTTTTCATCTGTAAAATTCCATCTGACCATCTGCACAACAAATGAATTCAGATGCTCAAGCCCTCCGCCTCCTTTTTCCACCAGATGAATAATATAGGTGTAGCTCTTATAAGGAATATCGCCGCCGAGTAATCTTATTTCTTCTTCGGCAATGGTTTTAAAATCATTTTTTAGCTTCTCGTCATTATAATTTCCTTTACCGTAAAGACAGATGAAATGCTTTATACCTCTGATCTCAAATTCAAGAATTTTCTGATTTCCTATCTCAATTGGTGAATCAATAAACACATCGTAATTTTCTGCTGCATATATATTCTTTGATTCTTCTTCCATGCCTGTCGAAATCTTTTTCCATTCAGGCGGCAGTTCTATCTTTAATACACATCTTTTATCTTCAAGTCCTCTTACAAACATAAATATCCCGGCATTACTAAGGAATGCATGATCGCTGTTGATCTCGCTTGTTCTTACCGTGTGATCATTACAGTAAACCCTGTATCTGAAGCAGATATTACTTTGACCGGATGAATCTACCTTCCAGGAATTCTTATTTATTTTCTCAATGCTCAGGATTTTTCCTCCCGGAACTTCTGCAGTTACCCTGTCAACATTTTTAGCATACTCTCTAACCATATAAGACCCAGGTGTCCATACAGGCATGGAAAATATTACTGAATCCTCTTCTAAATTATTAAGTGATATTTCAACTTCACAGTAATGTATAAAAGGTTTGTCAAATGAGATACTGTAGTTTATTTCTTTCAAAGCGCTAAAGATTACTTATGAAATTATTTAAGAATTTATTGCTATATGATTTAATTTTTCTAAAAATAAAGAAAGGATTAATACGGAATATAGTATAAATAGCCGGCAAACAATTTTACCGGCTATAAAATATATTTTTAGATGATCATTTAATCTTTTCAAGTTCTTAAATATATTCAGCTCAAAAAAAAACATCATAAATAAATCATTCCATCATAGTTCAGGCATCATCAAAATCATACAATCCCGGTTATACATCAAAGTAAGTCTGTTCTTCTTCTTTAAAGAGCTTGAGAACTTCTTCAGAGCTTTTTGCCTCTTCAAGTTTTTCCCGGAATTCATCTTTATTCATCAGCCTCGATATTCTGCTTAAAAGTTTTATATGCGCGTTAAGCAGACTTTCTTTTCCAACTATAAGAAAAATAAATTTTACCGGTTCAAGATCTATAGAATCGAAATCGATCGGATCCTTTAATACCGCAAAAGCTGCAACTATATCCTTAATCTCATCCGTCTTCCCGTGAGGAATTGCAAAACCTTTTCCAACTCCGGTTGATACAAGCTTTTCCCTTTCAAAAACACACTCTCTCACCTTTTCTACATCCAGCATAAGACCTGAATTACTTGCAAGATCAATGATCTTATTAATCGCGTCGTCCTTGTCAGTGCATTCCAGATCTGTCTTAATAATTTTTTCGTTAAGTATATCACTTATCTTCATGACGTAATAATAATTAATTTGTAAAAAATGATTCTATATTATTTTAAATAATATTTTGAAAATACTTTTATTTTAATTTCTTATCTCAATACACAATACTTATTACTTAATACTTAATACCTAATACTTAATCAACATAACTCTCCACCTTTGCTTTGAATTCTTTCATCAGCTTTTTTGAGATTTTTTCTGAAGATGATTCCACATTTAAATGGACAAGGTTTCTGTCCTTATCAGGAATGCAAAGTACATTTGTGTATTTGTCAAGAAATACTTTTACTCCGTCTATGAGCTCCTGCCTGTACTGAATTGTATCTTCCATAAACCTCCTCATTATTTTCCCTTTTTCATCCTTAGAGCAAATAATATTTTCCTTAAGCATGAATAATCTCGGCGTGGTTCTGTCAAGTTCATCTATGGTCTTATTACTCCTTGCGATCAGTTCAAGTATCTTTGCTACAGTAAACATTCCGTCTGTTGCGTAAAGGAATTCCGGGAATAAAAATCCTCCGCGTGTTCCTCCCACAAAACTAATATCCTTATCACCACATGCCATCATCATGGAATAATGCGTATCCTTTAATCTTACAACTTCCACACCAAACTCCTTTGCAACAATGTCAACCTCACTGGTCGCCTGAACAGGTACTGCTATTTTCCTTGCATTGTCAGTCACAAGAAGAAACATTTTTAATACAAGCACAAGAAATCTGTCTCCTTCAAGCTTTTTCCCTTTTGCTGTCGAAAGCCAGATCTTTTCGCCTCCGGCATCTATCATAAAACCTATATCATAATGAAGCGATTTTACCGCATATGTAAAATGATCCAGGGCATCATTGAATTCTTCTTCAGACCGCGTTATTTTTTCCAGATCAAGATGCGCAGATAAAGATACAACGTCACAATTGAATTCACCCAGAATATTCGGAAATATAGTTGAAGCTATTCCGTAAGAATAATCTATTACTACCTTAAACTTCCTTTTTCTGATCGCCTGAAGATCCAGACAGTTCAGAAAATGTTTTTTGTATTTCTCATTTGTTCTTTCCTGAAATTTAATGGAACCTACCTTGTGATAGTCAGCCCGCTTATATTCTTCACTGAAAAAAATTCTTTCTATAGACTTTGTCTTGTTTCCGGATAGATCCTTTCCGTCATTATCAAAGAAAATAATATCCGTTGATTTTTTGTCGAACGGTGACTTCCTCACGAATATCCCGCCTGATCCTTCCCCGCTTTTAAGCTCCTGCCTTAATATCGGAATCGGAATAACCTGCGCATCGATTACATTCACTCCGGCTGACATTAATCCGCTTGTAACTGAACGCTTTATCATGTTTGAAATATAATCGCTGTCCCTTGCTAAGATTATCTTGCTTCCCTGACCGATATAAGCACCGTAAACCGAGCCAAGCTTTGCTCCGAATTCAGGATTTATCTGCAAATTAGAAAGTCCTGTTATCCTTGAATCAGAGAAAAGATCACTGAAAAACCTGTCGTCGTAAATTAAGCTTCGTGTTACTTTATCATTATTTTCTATTTTCTTGTTGTCCCAGATCTTAATGCTGGAACTGATGTAAACATTCTTTCCTATATTGCAGTTGTTACCTATGAAAACATAATCGTTGATCCTTGATCCCTGACCTATGCTGCAGTTGCTTCCTACTACATCAAACAATAATCTGGTGTTCATATCTACCCTGACATTATTCCAGAGAACACTGTTTTTTATTACACTGTCTTTTCCAATATATACCTTATCTCCGAGAATGCTGTTTTCGATCACCGCACCTTTTTCTACCTTAGCACTCCTGCTGATGCAATTACCTTTTTTATCAGTGGCTTTTATATAATTTAACTTTCCTCTGAGAGCATCCATGTTCGCTTCTATATATTCATCAAGATTTCCTACATCGCGCCAGTAACCTTTGGTCTTAAATCCGAATATCGGAATGTTGCTCTTAAGTAATGAAGGAAAAAGGTCTTTTGAGAAATCATAGCTTTCACCCGGCGGTATGTGATCGAAAATTTCCTTATTGAATACATATATGCCTGTATTAATCGTGTCTGAAAATACTTCTGAAGAAGACGGTTTCTCGAGAAACCTGACGATCCTGTCCTGCTTGTTTGTCAATACAATACCGTATTGTATAGGATTGTTTGAACTGTATAATGAAAGTGTTGCAATCGTGTTTTTACTTCTGTGAAAATTCGCAATGCCTGTTAGATTAAAGTCAGTAAGAACATCTCCGCTTATCACTATAAACTTATCTTTAATATATTTTTCGGATAACTTCACTGCTCCGGCTGTCCCAAAATCTTCACCTGGTATTATGTATTTTATCTTAACTCCGAACTTTCTGCCGTCTCCAAGATAATTTCTTATAATGTCAGGCATGAAATACAGCAGCACAACATAGTCTTTTATAGAATGTGTCTTTAAAAGATTTATTATATGCTCAAGTATCGGCCTGTTTACTATCGGTACCATCGGCTTCGGTATGTTGTTCGTCAAAGGTCTTAACCTCGTTCCGAATCCCCCTGCCATTATTACAGCTTGCAATTTTACAATTATTAAGTATTAATAAGTTATAATTATAATAATGAGTTTCATTAATCAATAATAAGTATTGGATATTGAGTAATGAGATAAACTAAATAATTATTTTAATATCAATAAAACTCCAATATTCATTTTCGTAACTCAAAGCTCCTTACTTCTTCTCTTCCTGTTTCTTAAAATCAAAATTCACGTCAGGCGCTTTTTCACTTCCGGCGACAGATTTGAAATACTCTTTATCTTTAAAACCGAATATTTTGGCGACTATCAGCGTAGGAAAACTTCTGATTTCCGTATTGTAGTTCTGAACGGTTTCATTGAATCTTCTTCTCTCAACTGAAATCCTGTTCTCAGTTCCTTCGAGCTGTGACTGAAGCTGAAGAAAATTTTCGTTTGACCTGAGCTGTGGATAATTTTCGGATACTACAAGCAGTCTTGACAATGCACTGGATAACTGATCCTGCGCTTTTTGGAATGCCTGAAATTTTTCAGGATCACTCAGATCATCAGCAGAAAGCTTGATCTGCCCGACCCTGCTTCTTGCATCTGTTACTTCCGTAAGAGTACTCTTTTCAAAATCAGCTGATCCCTGTACGGTACTTACCAGATTCGGTATCAGATCCGCCCTTCTCTGATACTGATTTTCAACCTGTGACCAGGCTGAATTCACTCCTTCTTCAAGTGTTACAAGCTTGTTATATCCGCATCCGTAAAAATTTGTCGAAGCAAGAAATAAAAAAATCATCGTGACAATTTTCAGATTATTGTTATTCATATTTTTAAGTTTAATTTTTCAAAAATACTACTATGCGGTTTTAAATACAATCCTTAATAGTTGATAGTTTATAGATGATAATTAAAAGTTAGTAGTTAGTAGTTAAAATCTTTTTGCTATAAGCGCTAAATTGTTTATTAAAAGCAACTATCAACTGCCCTTCTTACAGTTTAAATTTTATTTTTAGATATTTATTTATAAATCCGTTTACCCGCTCAATCTCTATCGGTTCATAGAACCTGAAAATATAAAGTATTACGGGGAAACCTGCGAAAGCCAAAATTTTAAGAGTTACATTCAGGAAAGTGAAATCATTCAGTTGAAAAAAGTAAAAAGGAAAAACAAGTCCTGCAAATACTGCAACCATCAGAAAGATCTTCATCCATTCGTAATCAAAAAAATAATTCTTTCCGGAATATCTGTAGTTAAGATAACACTGCAGAAAGAATGAAACGAAATTCGATACTGCTGCGCCGTACATTTTAAAATATGGTATGAGGATAATGTTGAGGACAATGTTTAGCAACAGACATATGATAGTGAAGTACAGGATGTAATAAGTTTTTTTTGTAACATAAAAACTGAAAAATCCGATTATGGATATTCCATAAAAAGGCATTGCAATGGCTATCCACGGTACAATTTCCTTTGCAGCCCAGTAATCTTTGTTCAGTGTGAATATCTTTATCAGGCTCGGAATCGAAAGCGAAAGACCAAGCGCAAGGAAAGTTATGGCATAGAATAAATAAGTGATGTTCTTTGTGAAAAACCTTGAAGCATTTTCAGTTTCATGTTTTTTCCATGAGATCACTGAAAAAGCCAGAGCAAACGGAGCTATTACAAAAAAATTCAGAAGTCCGCAGATATTGGACGCCAGACTGTATAATCCGACATCATCCGGACTGCCGAGATACCCGAGTACAAATCTGTTTGACTGGTTAAGAAGTGTTCCTGCTACAGCCGCAAGCATTATCGGAAAGGAATATTTTATCAGCTCCCTTAGATTGAAAAAATCAAATCCCGGCTTCAGATACTTTATGTAGTAAGGAAGGATTATCAAAATTACAACCGCCGGTGATAATATTTTTGCGATGAAGACGCCTTCAAGCTTTGTCTGCGAATAAAGTATGAAGTAAAGCTGCAGAAGTAAATTCAGGACAGCAATCAATATTGAATAAAAAGTATACTGAAATGCTTTTTCATTTATCCTGAGCAGAAGAAATTCAACAAAGACCAATGCTTCCATTGTAGCGATCAGCGACGCGTAAAAGATCAGATCATAATACTTACCGGTTTGAAAAATCAGATCTGAGAATATTCCTGAACTGAAAAATACAATTACTGTAAAGAGAAAGTTCAGAAGCAGCAGGAACACAGAAACTGTGAACAGGTACTTTTTCCTGTCATCAGGCTTCTCAATCTTTGAATACCATCTTACAATACCGGATTCAAGCCCGAATAAGAATACTGCAAACATTATCTGCCATAATGTTTCTATCCTTGAAATTACACCGTACTCTTCTACGGAAAAATAAACTGAGTAAAGGGGAAGCAGTATGAATGAAACCAGTTTGGCAGCAACTCTGCTGAAGCCGTAAACAGCCGACTGCCGGATAGTATTTTTTATGTCTTTAAGCAATAGCTTAAAATATCAAGTATAATTTTTATAAGAAATGTAAGAACATAAAAAAAGCAGAATTAAATACTGTGTTTCTAAAACATTTTGGAAAACAGTTTTTTTCAGTATAATAATGCCTGAACCAAAAGATCTTCATTTTAAAAAAGTACCTGTATGTGAAAAATTGCCGTTAAGAATTCTGAACAATGACGTCAGCGGAAATTTGCCTGTCCGAAAGTAAGCTTAAATACAGATAACTTAATATTAATAATAATTTTCGCTTCAATTTTATCTTGATAAATTAATTATTCCGGAACCGTAAATTAAAAATGATTATTAAAGGAAACATTATAAATAAGAATACGAATAATCTAACTCATAAGCTTCGCATATTTATAATTCAAACTTAACAATCTAAACCGAAATGGAAAATCCTGAACCTGAAAAGCTAAAATATCCGATCGGACAATTTAAAGCGCCGGATAATGTAACGGAAGCTGATCTTGAAAATTATATCAGTGATATTGAAATATTTCCGGCGAAGCTTAAAGCGCTGGTTTCAGAATTTACGGAATCACAGCTTGATACTGCTTACCGTGAAAAAGGCTGGACCGTCAAACAGGTAATTCACCATGTTGCTGATAGCCACATCAATGCTTACATAAGATTCAAGCTTGCTTTGACAGAAGATATGCCTGCCATTAAACCATACTTTGAGGACAAGTGGGCTGAACTGGGAGATTATAAATCCACTCCCGCTGATATTTCTCTTGCATTAATTGATTTCCTTCATAAAAGATGGGTTAACCTGCTCAGGGCAATGAACAAAAAAGATTTTGAGAAGACATTCTTTCATCCGGAACACGGAAAAGAATTTTATCTGTATGAAGTTACAGGTTTTTATTCATGGCACGGCAAACATCATTATGCACATATAAATGAACTGAAGAAAAGAATGAACTGGTAAAAAATTTATTTATCCCTTATTCGGAAAAATTCTTTTTAAAACTATACATATTCAGCGAACTTTTAATATTTTACTCATTGTGCAGTGACCTGGTAATTTTTGCAATAAGCTTTCTCGGAAAAAATCTGACTGAGAAGGCACCTGCCTTGTTAATTATTCCGGGAATGATGGTTCTCTTATCTTTCATTAAGGATTCATAACCGGTCAGCGCCACTTCTTCGGCTGTCATAACCGTAAATTTATTTCTGTTCATCATTTTTGTGTCGCGTATTCCTGCACGGTTCTGGAATTCCGTCACCGTCGGACCGGGACAAAGACAGCTTACAGTTACATTTGTTCCTGAAAGTTCTTCGGAGACGGCTTCTGAAAATGAAAGTACAAATGCTTTTGTAGCATAGTATACAGCCATAAACGGACCTGGCTGAAATGCAGCTGTAGATGCTACATTCATAATTTTACCGGAATTTTTCTTTACCATATCTTCAAGAAATAATCTGCAAAGCAGGACAAGCGAAGTGATATTAAGATTTATCATTTCAAGATTATTTTCGGGATCCGATGAGGAAAAAGCTTCATGTGTTCCGAAACCCGCATTGTTAATAAGTATATCTATGCTGACATTTTCATTTTTTAAGCTGTTAAAAATTTCCGCTGCTGATTCTATTTTGGAAAGATCTTTCTGAAAATATTTTACATTTACATTAAATTCATTTTTCAGTTCTGCGGCTGTTTCCTTCAACCTGGTCTCACTTCTTGCAACGATGAAGAGATCATATTTATCTTTTGCAAAAAGTCTTGCAAGCTCATAGCCTATTCCGGTTGTAGCTCCTGTTATTAAAACTGACTTTGACATTTCTTAATTATTTTCTTGAAAATTAATTTCTTCTGAAATCATCCGGCTCTGCATCGTCATCTATTTTTACATCACCGGGATCTGTATCATCTTCAAGTTCATCTTCATAATTTTCTACTTCCCATTCATACACAGGGGGCGGATCATTTTTACGGAAAAGAAAAGCGCACACAATTCCAGTAAGCGCTCCGAACAAATGTGATTCAAAAGAAATCTTCGGATCGGTCGGCAGTACTCCCCATACCATTCCCCCGTATAGAAATACTATCAGAAGTGATAGAGCAATTGATCTTTTATCCTTTCTGAAAAGTCCGCTGAAAAATAAGAATGCTGCGAATCCGTACACAAGCCCGCTTGCGCCGATGTGATAGGATTCCCTTGCAAAGAGCCAGACAAGCAATCCGTCCATTATATATATGATAAAGAAAACCATAACCGCCGAACTTCTGTAAAAATAAAGTATCCCGAACAACAATAAGAAAAGTGTAACGGAATTAGAGATCAGATGTGAAAAGTCCGCGTGAATCAGAGGAGCCGTAAAGATACCTGACAAACCTTTTATCTGCCCGGGCAATATTCCGTAAACTGATAAATCCTCATCAATGACCCACTGTACAAATTGAATTATCCATAATAAAAGGACAAAGCAGCCGCTGTAAAAGAAAGAAGACAGGATCTTGTTCTTTTCCTGTCTTTCTTCCTCAAGTTCTTTTAATCGTAATTCATCCGAATCGTAGATCATAATTTGTTTGAGTAAATATAATTACAATCTAATTATAATTTAACTGCAATTTTCTCACATTGTTTT
>CAZLOL010000068.1:0-15734 GCA_964561045.1 uncultured Ignavibacteriaceae bacterium
TCACCTTATCAGATATGGTTATCCATAGTTGTAGTTTCGGGTATTTCATATTTCAGTTATCTTTTGCAAAAATTCGTGCTCGTTAAATCCGGACTGCTCGTTTCCGGAATGCTGGGAGGATTATACAGCAGTACTGCCACGACAATTATTCTATCAAAGAAAAGCAAAGAGCACGGTATTTCTGACAGAACTTACGGAGCGGCTATTATACTTGCTACAGGAATGATGTACCTGAGGATCCTGATACTGATGATTTTTTTCAACAGCAGTCTGGCAATTCTGTCATATCCATATTTTCTAATTCTTATTCTTGTACTGGTAGTTACCGGAACAGCTGTATATCTTTCGAGACCGAAATCAGATACTGATATTATGACAACTATAACCGAACAGAATCCTCTGGAATTAAAACTCGCGGTTATTTTTTCTCTGCTGTTCCTGTTTTTTAGTTTTCTGACAAATTATACGCTTAAATATTTCGGAGAGCAGGGATTGAATGTACTTTCCTATATAGTAGGATTTTCTGATATAGACCCGTTCCTGCTGAATTTATTTCAGGGAAAATTTCAGATTGAAATCAGCTTTATTGCCAAAGCGACTTTTCAGGCGATAATTGCGAATAATATTTTAAAGATAATTGCAACAATGATACTGGCGGATAAAATTACTAAAAGAATTGTATTTACAGGACTCGGAATTGCAACGCTGATAAATATTATTATTATAATTTTCTTTTTTTAACAACTTTAGCAGATCAGCACCGGTCTTCCTTGTTATTCTAAAGAGAGAATCCGGTTTGATCCGGAACTTTTACTATATTTAAACTGATTTGAACATTTATGTTAAACCAAATAAAAATAATTGAAAACAACATTTATACTGCTTCTTTTTTTAATAACTCACAACATATTATTCTCACAGACAAGCGAAATAACAGGTCGTGTTACGGACAAATCCAATCAGCTTCCTATAAAGAAAGTTAAAGTAACTGTATTGAAAGGTGACGAGATAGTAACTGGAACAAAGACCTATCCCGATGGTTTTTTCAGAATTACTGATGTCGAGGTAGGAGAATATACCTTACGATTCAATGAGACAGGATATAATCCCCTTCTGCTTGATAATGTTGTAGTGAATTCAGGCGCACCTACGGATGTATCCGTTGAACTGGAGATCATATCAACGGACGAGATAGTCGTGGAAGACGACAGGTTTGTAATGCCGGGTGATCTTGCAAACTCATTCAAACAGCTGACTTATGAGGAGATAAGAAGAACTCCCGGAGGATTTGAAGATATCGGAAGAGTTGTACAGATATTGCCGGGTGTATCGTTTGTAAATGACGGCAGGAATGACCTTATTGTAAGAGGCGGCTCCCCTACCGAGAATTTATTTCTTGCTGACAATACTTTTGTACCGAACATAAATCACTTTGGCTCGCAGGGTGCCACAGGCGGTCCGGTAAGCATTATCAATCTTGAAGTTGTAAGAGAAGTGAATTTTCTCACAGGAGGATTTTCGGCAAGATACGGAGACAAGCTTTCTTCAGTACTTGACATTAAATTCCGCGAGGGCAACCGCGAACAGTTTATCGGGGATATTAATTTAAGCGCGACAGGTTTCGGAGCAGTAATAGAAGGACCTATAGGTAGTAATAAAAAGGGATCATGGCTTTTATCTGCAAGGAGAAGTTATCTTGATTTAATATTCAATGCATCAGGATTCGGGTTTGTGCCGGAATATACTTCGGCACAGTTCAAGGGTGTTTATGATTTTGATGAGAAAAACTCCCTGACAATTAATGCAATCGGAAATAATGACAAAGTAACATTCAATAACGATGACCCGGAGGACAGGCAGGATAATGAAAATATACTTAAGAATAATCAGTACGGATATGTGAACTCTTTTGAATTAAGGACAATACTTTCAAAAAAATCCTTTGCGTTATTTAATCTGGGCAGGACTTTTACAAACTATGATTATTCAGGAAGAGATGCTCAGTTCGCTGAGATTTTTAAAAACAAATCCAAAGAAGGCGAGACTGGCTTAAAAGCTGAATATTTTTTAACGCTGACACCGAATACTCAGATACAGGCAGGCGGTAGATTCAGCTTCATTAATTTTGAAAATGACATATATCAGCAGGCAGATACATCTTATTTTATCGACCCCGAGACCGGAGAGAGATATATTTTACCGGAGCTTTCTCTGACAAATGATACCAAAACCAATAAGGCATATCTTTACACTCAGTTCACACAGAATATTTTCAAAGACATAAAAATCAATCTGGGGCTGAGGTATGATTATTTTGAATATTTAAATGATAAAAATTATATAGCTCCGAGAGCTTCACTGGAAGTTCCTTTAAACAGTAAATTCAGCATGAGCTTTGCATACGGCATATTTTATCAATCACCATCTTATATATGGCTGGCTGCTAATGAACAGAACAGAAACCTGAAAGACATCAGAGCAGATCATTATGTTGCAGGACTTGAATACAAAATATCAAATGATATAAGGATGACACTTGAAGCTTATTATAAAGATTACTCTGATTATCCTGTCAGCACTGAACGTCCGTATTTAATTCTGGGGAACAACGGCGGCAACTTCGAACAGCAGGACGAGTTCGGACTCGAACCACTTGAATCATCAGGAACCGGCTTTGCAAGAGGCATTGAATTTTTTATTCAAAAAGCGCTGACCACTAATTTCTACGGTCTGCTCAATTTCTCATATTATGAAGCCAAATACAAAGCGCTTGACGGAATTGAAAGGCGGAGTAATTTTGATAATGTGTATTTGTTTACCGTTACCGGCGGATATAAATTAGGCTACGGGTGGGAAGCTGCGGCAAAATTCAGGCTCGCCGGAGGCAGACCTTATACACCAATAAATCCTGTGGACGGAACACAGTTAGTTTCAGAATATAATACGGTAAGACTTCCGGACTACAACCGGCTTGACCTTCGTGTGGACAAAACACTTAACTTTAAAAACTGGACACTTGTAACATACATAGATCTTCAGAATGTACTTAATCAAAAAAATGTGACAAGTGTCGAGTGGAATAAATACACTGAAAGTATAGAGTTCAATGAAAGCATAGGATTTTTACCTTCGATAGGAATTAATGCTATCTTTTAGATTCGTAAGATATATAAGATTCATAAGATTCGTAAGATTTATATGATTCGAAAGATTTATAAGACTAATACTTTTAATGTATCCGGAAGGAGTGAAAATGTTTAAACTATATTAAGGTTATAATTGTCAATAAAAGTAAATAATTAATTTTTAATATTTTAAATGATAAAGATTTACGCATTTCTGATTTTACTCTCATTATTATTCAGTAATTCATATTCACAGTTTGATCCTGAAAAAAGAGGAAAAGGAAATTTTAAGCCTTCATTTAATGACGGCAAAATCAGCGGTTACATTTACGACAGTCAAAGTTCTTCCCCTCTCGAAGGCGTTTCTGTGCAGCTTATCAAATCAAGAGATTCCTCTCTATATAACGGTACTCAGTCTGATAATAAAGGATTTTTTAAAATTGAAAACATTGAACAGGGAAGATACAGTCTGTCCATAGATCTGACCGGATACAATAAACTGATAAGACCTGTAATTTTTAAACCTGAAGAGAAGGAATTAAATCTTGATACAATATTTTTAAAAACAGGAACCGAGACAGATGAGATAGTGGTCGAAGGCGAGAAGCCGTTTATGGAATTAAAGGGGGAGAAGAAAGTTTTTAATGTAGATCAGAATATGAATGTAACAGGCGGAACTGCTATAGATGTTTTAAAAAATCTGCCTTCAGTAACTGTGGATATTGATAACAACGTCAGCCTGCGTGGAGGTCAGCAGATCAAATTCTATATTAACGGAAGACCTGTTGTAGGGAATATTTCCAGCATACTAGAGCAGATGCCTGCAGATCAGCTTTCATCAGTTGAAGTGATCACAAATCCTTCTGCTAAGTATGAAGCCGAGAGCTCGACAGGAGTTATAAATCTTGTAATGAAAAAATATGATGATTCCGGATTTAACGGTGATTTAAATTTCAATGCGGGAACGGGTGATAAATACGGAAGCGGAATAAATTTAAATTATAAGACAAACGATTATAAGTTCACCGGAGGATATGATTACAGAATGAGGAATATGGACTTTAACGGTTCATTGCAGAGGAATAATTATTTAATTCCTTCCAGCGCTTTTACCAATCAGACCACGAACGGACAAATGAGAATGGAAGGAAACAATGCACGGGGTGAAATTGAATATTCTTTATCGCAGTCTGACTTTCTAAATCTTAACGGCAGATACAGCAAGGGAAAAAGAACCAACGGGAATACTGAAAATTTATTTGTCTATGACCAGGATAATATCTTAAATGAGAATTCAATTACAAAAGATAATACCACAAGCAACAACGAAGAATATTCAGTCGGACTAAATTATTATAAAGTTTTTAAAAATAAGAAACAGTCTCTTACCGGAGAAGCCGGATTTTCTTATGATAAAGATTATGACAACGAGAATAAGACTTCCCAATATGTGCTTCCTTTGAATACACCCGATCTCAATTCACTTATAAACGGAAGCGATCTTACGCAGGAAGTCAATATACAGACTGATTATGCACAGCCCGTAGGAAAGAATACAAAACTGGAAACAGGATTTAAATATAATTACCGTAACACGGACGCAAATAATTTTTATTATAATCAGGATGATAAGTCAGGAGCTTTTGAAATTGACAGTTCGCTTACGGATGAATTTATTTACAAGGAAAATATAGGCGCGCTTTATGCAATGTTCGGAAATGAAGAAGGCAATTTTACTTACAATTTCGGACTCCGCGGTGAGTACTGGAATTATAATCTTGATCAGTATGCAATGAACAGCGTGACATCCAGAAACACCTTTAATGTTTTCCCAAGCGCTACCCTGACTCAAAAGCTTGGACTGACAGAAGAAATGTCCTTAAGCTTTTCCAGAAAAGTCCGCAGACCCGGATACCGTGAGCTCTCTCCTATTATAAGAGTTATCAGTCCTGTATTATACAGACAGGGAAATCCGGATCTGAATTCGGAATACATAAATTCATTTGAATTAAGCTTTGCGAAATTCTTTACTTCGTTTTCACTGATGCCTTCTTTGTTTTACAAACTTACAACAGATAAGATCACAATGTACAGTCAGCTGATAGACAGCAACATAACTTTAAACACAAGCATTAATTCCGACAATCAGATCTCATACGGAGCCGAGTTATTGCTTAACGGCGCAATAACAAAAAATTTCAGCCTTAACGGAAGCGTCAGTTATTTTAAGCAGGAAATAAATTCAGATTCACTGGCAAGCAATTCAAACACAACTTTTTCCGGCAGATTATTTGCAAGTTATAATTTACCCTGGGATATGGCAGCGCAGATAACATATTTTTATTCCGGCAAAAACTTAACTTCACAGGGAGAAGTAAAGCCCGTAAGCACGGTTGATCTCGGAATAAGAAAAGATTTTATGGATAAAAAGCTCAGCCTGAACCTGCGCGCTTCGGATATATTTAATGCAATGAAAATGCAGTCTTCATCTGTAACTGATACTTACTCACAGGAATTCATGAGACAGAGAGATTCACAGGTTGTTTCACTGACATTAACATACAAATTCGGCACTGATGAGAAAGGAAAGCAAAAGAACAAAAGGAAAAGAAATCAGCCGGAGCCGGAAAATAACGGGGATTCGGATTTTTAATTTACAGCCGGACATCCGTTTAGAAATGAGACTTCTGAAAGCTTATTTAATATAGAAGTCCTAAACTATTACAATCTATTAATAGTGTAAAAGTTACAAAGCGTGTATGTAAATTTTTCTGAGAATTACCATAGAATTTAATTTGAATAAACTGTATTTTACTCTAATTTAGAATTAAATACTTAATGCTCAGATATATATCAATTTTCCTCTTAATAGTTCTATCATTCTCTAACAAATCTTTCTCACAATTTAATGTCGGAGTTTCCGGAGAATTAAGCAGCTCGTCTTACGGCGGAGTTTCGCCCTCAAATGCTTCTTATGAATCAGTTACCGGATTCGGTGGTTCATTAATAGGAGAAATTAGACTTGTTAAAAATGTTTATCTTTCTTTACAGCCAGGATACATTACTAAAGGATCAAAGGTAAAGTTTGGAAATGAGAACAATATCATTAATGATACTACAGTTACATTCGATATCAGTCAAAGCTATTTTAATATTCCGTTAAATGTAAAAATTTTCAGCAACCGATTTTATATTGCAGCAGGATTTGCTTACCAAATTCTTTCATCTGCGAACATTACAAATGACAGAAGCAGTGATGAAAAGGATATTAAAAGCCAGTTCAAGACATATGACCTGGTGTCAAATTTCAATGTCGGATATCAGCTGCCTATCGGCACGCCGTATCTTTTCTTTGAATTAAGCTACATGCAGGGACTTGTAAATATTAATAACACAAATACAGCCGGCGCTAATGATATTTATCTTCAGAATTTCAAAAGCAAAGGGATGTCATTTATAACAGGTTTAATTTATCCAATTAAATAAAGTTTATTCAATTGAAAAATATTTTAAAGAATATAATAGTCTTATCAGTAATTATATTAGGCATTGCAAATCCATCATTTACTCAGGAAATAAAACCGCATATACTCAATAATCCGCGTCTGAATGGAAATGACTTTATCATAAACGGTTTTATTCCAAATCCATTTTTAACCACTCATCTGAAGAGCGGTTTAGGATATGCAAATTCCATTTCCACAGAAATTCCTCTTCTGACATTCAGGGGAGACACTTTGCAAAACCTAAAACTGACAGCGGATATTAGTTATATTAACGGCAGCTTTGAATATCAAAATGCTATTGCGGACTGGGCTGCGATCTATCTTAATTTCGGAGGCATTGCTAGACTTGGAACAAATACAGCCTCGATTCTTGCTTCAGGCGTGACTGCTAATACCAACTTTCAGATTGGAATGCTTTTTAAATTAAAAGAATATAAAAAGTCATTGTTTTCAACTTCCTTCTCAATAAAAAACTCTACTTCAACAATACTGAATATTTATCCCTTTATAAAAGGTCTCACTGATTCAACATATCAAAGAGCAACGGATCACATAGTAAACAACTTCAATCCTCTTAATGCAACTCTTGATCTGCGGTCCGCTTACAGTCCTTCAAAAGAATGGAGTATATTATCTTACCTGCAGGGCTCTTACGGAGAGACTTTAGATCTTGACAGCATAGAAAATAAATTTTCTTATATATTCGGAGGATCAGTGAATTATAATTTGAATCCTGTAAATCGAATCCCTATAGCTTTTGGAGCGGGATTTAAACTCACACCGTTGTCTCCAACTTTAAATTATTCATTAAGATTGACCCAGTCTTATGTTATACAGATTGCATATACAGGAAGAAAGGATTTTTCTCTAAGCTTTGAATCCAACTATGTAAGAATTCCTGTTGAGTATACAAACATAACTCTCAATCTGACTTCATACGCTTTTAATTGGACATATTACTTCTAAAATTCTGATTCATTTATCAGGTCATTAATTAAGAAAATGAAAATAATATTTTCTGTTTTTATTATACCTGTCTTAGTTTTAACGCTTAGTTTCAAAGACTCGACAGCTCAGAAATCTAAAAACGACATCAGAAAAGAAAAAACTATACGTATCTGGCAAAGTACGAATACTCTAATGAAAGTATCAGAGCTTGCTGCTTACTGCGCTCCTGTATTCTGGTTTTCAGCAGATGAACCGGAGTTAAGATCACGGTCAGGAAAAGAGATAAGGATACCGGCTAATTTTCCGTTCGAAAGGAAAACCGATACACCGGTTGTTTATTACCAGCTTACTTACATCCTGACCCGGGACAATGCAAAGTCATCTTTCTTTAAAAAAGATTTTACTGATCCGGGAAATTCTGTCATAGATCTGGCGCAGGTAACTGCTTTCGATATTTATTACACTCATTTCTATAAATTTGAATCCGGACTTGGAAGTCATGAATATGACACCGAGCAGGCTCAGTTTCAGTTTCTTGTAAGATATGATCTTGATTCTTTAAATGTAAAACATTATTCAGTTTACTTTATACGAGTAACTGCCAAAGCACATGCGCTGGAATGGTATGATAATATTTATGAAATAGATACTGACAATCTGGATTATGAACTAAATCTTCCGTTTAATATTTTAGTAGAAGAAGGAAAGCATGCAAGCTGTCCGGACATGAATGCCGACGGATATTATACTCCGGGATATGATGTAAACATAAGAAAGAACGATGCCTGGGGTTTGAGAGATGTGATACGCACTGGTGAGCTCTTCTCATCTAATTTTCAGGGCTTTATGGCAAAAGTCAGGAGACCGGAATTCCGGGTATTACCTCCACTGCCAAAAGACAGTCCTCTTAGAAAAAAATATACAAAGGACAGTGTGTATTCTCCCGACAATGCAATTTATCAGCTTCGTCCAATGCCTTCACCGTCAAAAGCAAATAACAAAATCTTAAAGCATGATATGGATTCATATTACTTTGATTATTCTCCTGATATTTCAAAGGAATCCGAATCGAATAATTTCATAGACTGGTTTGTAGAGGAAAATTTTATTAATTCTCTGGGAGTATCATACAGGATTGAAGAAGTACAAGGTTTAGCAATATGCTTTCCATTGTTAATTGTAAAAAATGTTGAAGCCCCTCTGATCGGAGGATGGCTTGTTAACAGAGTTTATTTTGAAGGAGAAAACTTGAAGGATTTTGGATATAATATTTTATATACCCCGTCAGCTTCAAGATTTTTAGACCCTTATTTATCTGCAGGGGTTGAAGTGAACAATATATTCAAGAATGACAGCAATTCAGACCCGACAACAACGGATTTTGCTTTTGAGAGCGGGATAAAATTAAGGGGAAACGTTACTTATTCACCTTTAAAATTCCTGAGATTCATAAGCCCATTCTGGGGAATACGGCTTGGGATCAAGAATAAAGGATTTATAGCCATAGATCATCTGAATTATGTATTTGAAATCGGAGCAGGAGTATGGTAAGAATTTTTCTCAGACATTATTATTGAGTTATGAGAATTATATTACTTATAAGTGGTCTTAATAACGGGCTGAATAATTAAATCATGAGAGAAGAAATATTCCTTTCATACTAATTTATATTCATTGAAAAATAAATATTAAAGTAATAGTTTGAGTCAAATTAATTTTAGTTGGCTTATTCCCAAAAAGCAAATTTTATACGGAAAAAGTTTATACCATTTTTAAATGAAAATATAATTACACTTGTCACTTTATAAAAATTTCTGCAGAATATTCCTGTTAATAATTACGGTAATCCTTCTCAGTTCTTCTGTTGCTACTTCTCAAGGTAAAAAATATCCTGTCAATGTATCACTCTGGTACAAAACACTAAGTTTAAATCAGTCGGATAAAGATACTGCTGCATTCAACCTCTCACTTTTCCAGACAAACATAGGGAGTATTCAGGGAGTAGGGATTGGCGTGGCATATACATTGACACAGAAGGACATTAAAGGTGTGAATTTTAATGCGGGATTGACAAGGATAAAAGGTAATCTGTCCGGATTAAGTCTTTCCGGATTAGGTAACGGAACAAATGGAATCATTAACGGCTTTCAGATCGGCGGTGTTGCTAACATGGGAAGAAGCAAATTGTTCGGAGCACAGATATCGGGTATATTCAATTATCTGGTTGAGGATATGAAAGGTCTTCAGATGTCACTTGTAGTAAACATAGCAAGTTCGAAAGTAAAAGGATTACAGTTAGGAAATTCAAATATTATCGGGGAAAATCTGGATGGAGCACAACTCGGAACCACATTCAATGCCGTCCTTGATAATTCAAACGGAATTCAGATCGCACCGGGTAATTATGCAGGTAAATCAAAACTGGGGCAGCTGGGATTAATAAACATAGCATCGAAGAATGAAGGGCTGCAGTTGGGTATTGTGAATATTGCTGATCATCAGGACGGGATACCTGTCGGTGTTGTCAATATAGCCACAAAGAACGGCGGTATAGAATGGATAACCTATACAAGTAATTTTGAAATAATTACAACAGGTATAAAGCTCAGAGCCGGTAAATTCATTTCAATACTCGAAGGAGGGTATGATGTTTATGATTCCGAAGATAATCAGTCCTGGACACTCGGAGCTCATTATGGTTATGATTTTGAAATCGGAAAATACTATAAAATATCTCCTGATATTGGGTATGTTCAAATATTTGACAGCAAAAAAGGTGAAACTCAGACAGAGTTTGCAATACAGGGAAGAGTATTAGGCCAGGTTGCTCTGAATAAGACAGTAAGATTCTTTGCCGGTCTTGGATGGAGTCAGACCTGGGAATTAACCAGTACACACGATACCAACAGCGGTAAATTCCTTTATCTTGCCGGCTTCTCGTTATTCTAAAAATTGTTATTATAAAATGAAGAAAGTTATAAAATATATTTTACTGTTTCTTTTGATTTCTGAATTCGGTTATTCTCAGACTAATGATACTTTTGATAGAATAACTCTTAAGCTCAGTGATAAAAATTACCGTGATAATATAATTGCATCTGCTGATGGCAAATCCGGAATTTTCAGGAAAAGATTAACTCTATCTGACCTGTCAGATAAACATTTTCAAAAAGATGCTTTTGACAAAAAAAGATATTTTAAAAAAATAACTTTATCATTACCTGAAAATAAATATAATCCCAAACATCCGGTATGGATCCCAATATCAGAAGTGGTTGGTTTGAATCTGGGATTAGGAGCATTCAATGCATACGTTTCAAAATCCGGTTATGCAAAAATAAGTTTTAAGACTATTCAGAAAAATTTTCAGACAGGCGCTGTTTGGGATACTGATCATTTCATAACTAATTTTTTTGCGCATCCATATCACGGGAATTTATATTTCAATACCGCGCGCAGCAGCGGATATAACTTCTGGGAATCAACGCCATATGCTTTCGGAGGAAGCCTTATGTGGGAATTGTTCATGGAAAATGAGCCTCCCTCAACAAACGATCTTATTAATACAACCGTAAGCGGTATATTTCTCGGGGAAACTCTATACAGATTAAGTTCACTCGTCATTGACGAAAGAAAAAGAGGCTTTCCGAGAGTAGTATCCGAAGTACTTGCTGGACTATTAAATCCGGCAAGAGGATTCAACAGGCTGATTTACGGTGATGTATGGAGAGTTACAAATGAAGAAGTTTACGAAATTCAGCCTCTTTTAATAAACCTGTCATACGGAATAAATCACGTTTCAGACGGAACCGATTTTTATGAAGGTGTATCTAACGGCGTGATAGACCTCGATATGGTCTACGGAAATCCTTTTAAGGTTATGGAAAGAAAGCCGTTCGATTTTTTCAGAATAAGATCAACATTCAATATTGGTGCAGGTCAGCCGCCTATTGGAATGATCACAGCTTATGGTATTCTCTGGGGTAAAAATATAAAGGAAAAGAAACAGGATATTCTGGCAGGAATATTTCAGCATTATGATTTCTTTGATAACAACACTTATAAAGTCGGCGGAATCAGTTTCGGAGCTGGGCTGATATCTCTTTTTAAAAATAAAGAAAAAAAGTCAAACAGAATCACAACTTCCGTGCATCTGAATCTTATGCCTCTCGGAGCTTCCAACTCAGCTTACTCTGCATTCGGAGAGAAAGAATATAACTTCACCATTGGAGCCAATATGCAGTTCGAAACATTTCTTGAATTGAAATGGGGATATGCTCTGATAGATTACAAATTGTATTATATGCATACAATTGTCGGCGCAAGCAGCAACGAATATGTTGGAATCCTTAAACCAAAACTTCAGGTAAATGTTTACAATAACTGGAGCGTTGGAGCAGAATATCTGTTTTACCACAGAGAAGGTTATTATCAGGATTATCCGGACATACATACAAGAAATAATGAGCAAAAAATATTTGTTAATTATTCCTTTGAAAATATCAATTCCTTACTTAGATAATTATAAAAATTCAACATTATTAACAGAACAGGTTTGCTATATTTAAATAATCGAATTGCTTGTTCAAACTTACATTTAAAATATTAATTCTCATATTCTTTTTCCATCACTCTTCTTACTCACAGAATACTTCTCCGAAAAAATTTTTAGAATGGGCAAGCTGGACATTATTTCAGACCATACCTTCTCCAACATTCTATCAGGATCGAAATGATTCTGAATCCCGATTACAGTTCGGATTCAGATGGCACGTTACTCCGGTAAATTATTCTTTCAATGCTAACAAGCTTGTTACTCCTGTTCAGTTCTTAAAGGTAAATCCTGTCAGGAGATACGGTGGTTCTGTAGAATTGCTTATAGATCCGGAATGGGCAACTGCCGGATATCAGTACTCGGATCTTCAGAGATTTAATCTGACTGCCGGTGCAAGAGCTTATATCCCTGCTATTGAATACGGAGAATATCTTTGTTTTTCTGTTGCAGGTAAATATAACTTTCATAAAAACAAACAGGATGAAAGCAATGGTTATTATTCAGCTGAAGCCGGCATATATACTTTATTCGGCATAGCGGGACTTGTGTTTGATTATAACTTTACAGATCAGAGCAGATACAGTTTCAGTTTAACTTTAAGATATTATTGAATAAAATACTTTACATATTAATAGTTATTGGAATTTCAATGTCAATGTCAATCATAATTGGCTTTAGTGGCTGCAGAGTAGCATATGATGTCACAGATAATTTACTTAGAAATTTTGATACTCCTGCGAAAGTAAAGAACAGGATAAAAGATCCTATAAAGCCGGGTGTAAAACTTTCTGCCTTATGGATCGGACATGCAACAGTGTTAATTCAAATGGATGATAAAGTAATTATTACCGATCCGTTCCTTACTGATCACATTGCCGAGGTCCAGCATCGTGTAGTCGAGCCGGGAATCAATATCAATGATTTGAATCAATGTGATATAATCCTGATTTCACATTCACATCCGGATCATCTTAATTTTGGGAGTCTGGCAATTCTGGAAGAAAAATTCCCGAAAGCTAATCTGGTTTTCCCTGAACCGGTAAAAGAATTTCTTCCTGATTTTGGTTTTATATTTCAGCCTTTAAAAAAACCAAGGCAGGATAAAAGAGTTTATAAAGGCGAAACAAGAATTATTGACAGTGTAAAGATAACTTCAGTTGCAGCATATCATTATGGCGGAAGGTACGGTCTTGACGGTGTGTTATGGGGCTTTGACGGATTCTGCGGATTCATTCTTGAGTACAAGGGTTCAACTGTTTATTTTTCAGGAGATACCGACTATACGGAAGATTATTTCAAATACCTTGGAGAAAATTATGATATAGATATTGAGTTCATTCCTATAGGTCCCTGTAAGGATTGTTACGAAACTGATAAGAAGAACCGTCACGTTTATCCCAAAGGGGCTTTGAAAATACTTGACGATACAAAAGCAAAAATAATGGTTCCTGTTCATTACGGGACCATAGCAGAATTATCACCGCCGAATTATCCGAGGGATGTATTAATAGAAATGATAAATGAAAAACCTGAATACAAGGATCGGGTAAAGATCCTGAAGATCGGCGAACAAATCATACTCAAGTAAAACTACTTTCTTATGTTTCTTTTTATACTCCGGTTAATCTTGTCAATTACCTCATTGAACTTTGTATCTGTTTTTACGTTAATTTTTACCGCAGTATCAAAATCAGCCTGTGCCTTTGAATAGCTGTTCATCAGATAGTATATAAAACCTCTCATAAAGTAATAAATATAACTGTTAGGATGCATCCCCAGCAGCTGATTTATTGAAGCCAGGGCGGCTTTATAAACTGCAATTTTCACATACATCAGATCACGTCTGTAATCCGTAAAAACAATGTTGGAATCATAATACATTGCCGTTGCTACATCATTAAAAAGCGCTACAGTATCCTCAAGCTGCATATGCACTATAGATTTATTCACATAGACACGCGCATTAGTTGGATCAATTCCTTCAGCAGAGTTTATCTCTTTCAATGCTTCATCAAATCTTCTGAGCTTCATAAGCACCCTGCTCATTCCGAAATAAGCCTCGAAATCTTTGGGCGCTAGGCGAATAGCATCCTTATAATCTCTCATTGCAGCTTCATTATTATTACTAAAATAATATGAATTTCCCCTGTTCAAATATCCGTCGAAATTATTAGGAGTCACTGTTATGACTCTTGAAAAATCTTCTATGGATCTTGGAAAGTTTTTCATTGCCTGAAAGCAAAGTCCTCTGTAATTATACCCTTTGAAGTCACTATTATTTGTGGAAATATAATCTGTGAAATATGTGACACCATCCTGAAATCTTCCGTCATAAAAAGCTTCCAGCCCGTTGTCGAATGTCTGTTGCGGTGAATTTTGAGAGTATATACTTCCTGTAAAAAAAAGAATAAATAAAAGAATAAATAATAATTTCATTTTTATAAATTTGTTTGTCAATATTAGACAATCTAATTTTTAGTTTCAATATCTAAATACCTTAAATTAAATCCGGATTCATTTAATAAAAATATGTCTTGCCTTTCAATGTTTTCCTCAGAATCTCTCTTTATCCAATTCTAATGCTTTGAATATCTTTTTGATATGTGGTATATTTCTAAAACTTCCAATAGATCGGCAAAAAAATTAAATTTATTCTGTAAATGAAGAATCTAAAGATCCTGAATCATCCGATAGCATCTCATTATCTATCAATAATGCGTGATAAGAATACCTCTCAGACCGAATTCAGGGAAGCACTCGATAAGATTTCATATATACTCGCTGCAGATGCTTATTCAACTGTTGCAACGGAAGTGAAATCAGTTAATACTCCCTTTAAAAAAATAAGCGGAAGTAAAATTAAAGACAAAATTGTATTACTGCCGATTCTAAGAGCCGGACTGGGTTTAACAAAAGGATTTGTAGATCTGTACCCTGAGGCTATAACGAGTCATATAGGGATTTACCGGGATGAAGAGTCTTTAAAACCTGTAAAGTATTATTTCAGATTTCCTAAAATTAAGGATAAAAAAGATCTTAATGTAATAATTCTGGATCCGATGATAGCTACCGGCGGCAGCGTGATTTTTACAATAGAATATCTTCTGAATATGGGAGTAAAAAAGATTCGCGTTGTTTCTCTTTTGGCTGCACCTGAAGGGATAAATGCAATCAACAACAGATTCAACAAAAATGAAAAAAGATTCATAGAGATTATTACCTGCAGCCTGGATGAAAAATTAAACGATATAGGCTATATTGTTCCGGGTCTTGGAGATGCGGGTGACAGGATGTTCGGGACTTAATAGTTAATAGTTACGAGTTGTGAGTTACGAGTTATGGGTTATGAGTTGCGAGTTGCGAGTTAAAAGTTATGGGTTACGAGTTAAGAGTTATGGGTTACGAGTTGCGAGTTACGAGTTGCGAGTTACGAGTTAGGAATTAGGAATTAAGAATTAAGAAATAAGAAATAATACTATTTAATATTCATTGTAAGTCTTATAAACTTTAAAAACCTTATGAACTTTATGAACCTAATGAACCTAATGAACTTTATGAACTTTATGAACTTTATGAACTTTATGAACTTTATGAACTTTA
>CAZLOL010000069.1:0-2838 GCA_964561045.1 uncultured Ignavibacteriaceae bacterium
GTTGTTAAAAAATTTTCTTACCATTTTGAGTAGAATTTAACTTGTAAGTGATTAATTCTTAATTCGTAATTTATATTCATAATTCTTAATTCATAATACTTAATGAAGATTTTAGAGATACGGGCTTTACGCGGAGCAAACTACTGGAGCAATCACTGGAAGAAACTGATAATAATGAAACTTGATATTGAAGATTATGAAGAGAAACCGTCTGATAAAATCCCCGGATTTTATGACAGGCTTGTGCAACTGATGCCAACATTAAGTACACATACATGCAGTTACGGATATGAAGGTGGATTTCTTCAAAGAGTAAGAGAGGGGACATGGGCAGGACATATGATTGAGCATATTGCTCTTGAGATGCAGACTATTGCGGGGATGGATACAGGATTTGGAAGAACAAGGGATTCAGATGCTCCCGGTGTTTATAATGTTGTATTCAGTTATGTGGAAGAGGAAGCCGGAAAATATACTGCAAAAGCCTCTGTGGAATTATTTCTTGGATTAGCAGAAGGTAAGACATATACTGAATTAAAAAAGCAGCTTGATGCTGATATTCAGAATCTAAGAGAAATCAGGGAAGATGTGAGATTTGGTCCAAGCACGGGTTCCATAATTGAGGAGGCTGAGAACAGAGGGATTCCGCATATAAGATTAAATGAAAATTCACTTGTACAGCTTGGTTATGGAATATATCAGAAAACAATTCAGGCAACTGTAACCTGCAGGACAAGTCTGATCTCAACAGATATTGCAAGCGATAAAAACCTTTCAAAAAAGCTTTTGCAAAGTATGGGAATTCCTGTTCCGAAAGGATTCAAAATTTACAGGGAAGAAGAAGTAGAAGAGACAATTCACGCAGTTGGTTTTCCAGTCGCAATAAAACCTCTGGATTCAAATCATGGTAAAGGGATCACTGTTAATGTAAACACATTAGAAGATGCAATGAAAGCATTTGAATCAGCAAAAAAATATTCAAGATCTATAATCATTGAGAAATCACTTGAGGGAAAAGATTTCAGGGCACTTGTAATTAATAATAAACTCATTGCAGTAGCGGAAAGAACACCTGCCTGCGTTATTGGTGACGGTAAATCCACGATCAAATCACTTATAAATCATATTAACAAAGATCACAGAAGAGGATACGGACACGAAAAAATTCTTACTCAGATCACAGTTGATAATATGACACTTAAGGTTCTTGAATTGAAAGGTTATACAATGGAAACAGTTCTGAAAAAAGATGAGATCTGTTATTTGAAATCAACAGCGAACATATCAACTGGTGGAACAGCTATTGACAGGACAGATGAAGTTCACCCTGATAATATTTTTATATTTGAAAGAATTGCACAGATAATCGGTCTGGATATAGCCGGAATAGATGTTATAGCACCTGAAATATCCGTACCGTTATCACAGAACGGCGGCGCAATAGTTGAAGTTAATGCTGCGCCGGGATTCAGAATGCACATTGCGCCATCTGAGGGATTACCTCGTAACGTAGCGGAGCCAGTTGTGAATATGCTTTTCCCTCCCGGTGAAAAATTCAGGATACCGATCATTGCTGTCACCGGAACAAACGGAAAGACAACAACAACCCGTCTCATAGCTCATATTATGAAGAACATAGGCAAGAATGTCGGCTTCACGACAACCGAAGGTGTTTATATCGGAAACAGACTTATTCAGCCTGGTGATAATACCGGACCTGTATCTTCTCAAATGGTATTAAGAGATCCTACAGTTGAGATAGCTGTTCTTGAAGTTGCAAGAGGTGGATTGCTACGTGCAGGTCTTGGATTCGACGGCTGTGATATTGGAATAATAATGAATGTGACAGCTGATCATCTGGGCTTAAAGGATATTAATTCACTGGAAGATATGGCGAGGGTCAAAGCAATTGTCGCGGAGAATGTATTTAAAAGAGGTTATGCAGTTTTGAATGCTGATGATAAATTAGTTTTGAAAATGAGAGAGAAGCTGGAATGTAACATAGCATTGTTCAGCATGGATGAAAATAATCCTGCGATAGCTGAATACACTAACAAGGGAGGTATTGCCTGTGTTTATGAAAATAATTATATAACTCTTTTAAAAGGACAATGGAAACTAAGGGTAGAAAAAGTAATTAATATTCCGCTGACATATTCAGGAAGAGCTGCTTTTATGATTCAAAATGTACTGGCAGCAACACTGGCATCTTATATACTTCACGGAGTGAGAATTGAAGATATAAGATTTGGGTTAAGTTCTTTCGTGCCATCAGTCACCCAGACTCCCGGAAGATTGAATCTAATAGAAGTTGGAAATTTTACTGTTCTGATCGACTTTGCTCACAACCCTGCAGGTATGGAAGCTTTATCGAAATTCGTTGAGAAACTTCCTAATAAAGTAAAGACAGGCATTATAGGCGGAACTGGTGACAGAAGAGATGAAGATATAAAGAATTTAGGTAAGGCAGCAGCAAGGATGCTTACTAATATAATTATTCGTGAAGATGAAAGTCTACGCGGAAGGGAAAGCGGTGTAATCCCTCAGATCATGATTGATGGAATCAGAAGTGAAAAGCCTGATGTTCCCTTAAAGATAATAGAAAATGAAGTTGAAGCAATTAATTTTGCGCTGAAGAATGCAAAGAAAAATGAACTCCTTGTTATTTTACCGGATAATATTCCAAGAGCTATAGAAATAGTAAGTAAATTCAGAGATAAATTGAATTCTGTAAAGATTGAGCAAAGTGATATACCTAATATTAATGAAGATGTTTAGAGTGCTGAGTGTTTAGAGTGATGAGTGTTAAGAGTGTTTAGAGCGATGAGTGTTTAGAGT
>CAZLOL010000069.1:2938-15688 GCA_964561045.1 uncultured Ignavibacteriaceae bacterium
GATGAGTGTTTAGAGTTAGTAGTGAAAGTGGAGTTTAAGGATATTTTAATAAATGAATTTTATCAGATTAAAAAAATTTCGAATTAAGAGATGTACAATAAAATTAACGAAGAGATATTAAGCAAACTTAAAGAAATAATAGGTGAAGAGTTTGTTATTACCGATGAAGAAAATTTAAAGTTGTATTCCAGAGATTACACTGAAGATCTTTCATTTAATCCTGAAGTAATATTAAAACCTTCAACTACAGAACAAATCTCTCTTATACTGAAACTTGCAAATAAGTTTAAGATACCGGTAGTTCCCCGCGGAGGAGGAACCGGACTTTCCGGAGGCGCTTTGACAATATACGGCGGGATCTGCTTATCAATGGAAAAGTTCAATAAGATCATTGAAATAGATAAAGAAAACTTTCAGGCAATTGTCGAACCGGGTGTAATTACACAGGTCTTAATGGAGGAATGTGAGAAAGAGAATTTGTATTATCCGCCGGATCCGTCTTCAAAAGGAAGTTCATTTCTTGGAGGTAATCTTGCAGAATGTTCAGGGGGACCAAGGGCAGTGAAATACGGAGTCACAAAGGATTATGTACTGGGTCTGGAGTTTGTAACACCAACAGGAGAAATTATTAATTCCGGAGCAAGAGTACTTAAAAATGTTACGGGATATAATCTTACACAGCTGCTTATAGGAAGTGAAGGAACTTTAGGGATAATTACAAAGATCATATTCAGGCTGATACCATTACCAAGATATAAAAAAGTGATGCTTGCGGCATATAATAATATCGAGGACTGCGCCAAAACAGTTGCAAAAATATTTCAGTCCGGGATCACGCCTTCTGCACTTGAGTTTATGGAAAAGTCTGCAATAAAAGCAGCAGAAAATCAGCTTAGCAAGAAATTTCCAAACAGTGATGCTGAAGCTCAGCTTTTAATAGAAGTTGACGGGAATCATGAAGAAAGTCTTGACAAAGATATTGAAGTAATTGCGGAAGTTGTTTCTGAACAGGGAGCATTTGACATTATTCTTGCCGAGGATTCACAAAAGATGAATGAGATCTGGGCATTGAGAAGATGCATAGGTGAAGCCGTCAAATCAATATCAGAATATAAGGAAGAAGACACAGTTGTTCCCAGATCAAGAATTCCTGAACTCATCAGAGGTGTAAAAGAAATTTCCACGAATTATGGCATCACGACAATTTGCTATGGACATGCAGGTGATGGAAATGTACATGTA
Source organism: uncultured Ignavibacteriaceae bacterium (assembly GCA_964561045.1). Taxonomy (GTDB): domain Bacteria; phylum Bacteroidota; class Ignavibacteria; order Tepidaquicellales; family Tepidaquicellaceae; genus JAGPCH01. Next base: position 4,181 of record CAZLOL010000069.1, read on the forward strand.
AATATTTTAAAAGATAAGCTTGATGACGGAAGCTGGGAAAAAAATCTGGACACTGCAATCAGAGAGATTTTCATATTAACAGTATCCCTCGGAGGAACTATATCAGGCGAGCATGGAATAGGCTATTCGCAGAAAAATTATCTTCCTATTGCATTAGGAATTGAAGAAATAGCTTTAATGAAAAGTATCAAAAAAACTTTGGATCCGAATAACATCATGAATCCGGGGAAGATATTTATTGAATAATTAATAATTCATAATGAATAATGTTCAATGTTCAGTGGATTTTTTAAAGATACATTTTCTTTTAACTTTTAATTTTTAACTTTTAGCTTTTAAATTTTAAATAAGTATAATCTGATTGAAACAAGCATAGAATACAGGGTTTTATATGCACACACTGATAAAATGGGTGTAGTGAATAACGTTAGGTATTTTGAGTATTTTGAAGCCGGCAGGAATGATTTTTTAAGAAAACTTGGACTTCCGTATGTTGAACTGGAAAGACAAAATGTAGGTCTTCCTGTGATTGAGGCGTATGCGAAGTATATTTCTTCGGCAAAATACGATGATACAATAACAATACGAACTTTTCTGAAACAGATCCCGTCGGTTAGAATAAAGATTGAATATGAAATAGTTTGTAATGAACGAACAATAGTTACAGGTTATACCGTTCATTCTTTTGTGAACTATGCAAAGATGAAACCCATCAGACCTCCCGGAATTATAATGGAACTCATCAGAAGTAAATTTAACTATGAAGTGATTAATGAAATATCATTAAACAATTGAATTTCAAGGCGTAGTTATATTTCTTTAATTTAAAAAATTCAACCTTACAGAGTTTAAAGTAATTTAAAACGAACTGACTGATCGTAAAATTTTAAATGTCAAATATACATTGAATTATTATAAAGATTTTAATTTCAAAGAATCGGAAAAGCTGATCAAAGCAGCTCTTAGGGAAGATTCCGGAAAAGGGGATATCACTTCAGATATATTAATTCCAAAAGATTCAGTTTCGGAAGCAGAACTTCTGGTTAAGGAAAACGGAATTATAGCAGGTCTGAAAATATTTAGCTCAGTGTTTAATATTACTGACAATAATACATTAGTCAAATTCCGTGTAAAGGATGGAATGAAAGTTAAAGAAGGTGATGTGATCGGCAGTGTTAAAGGCAATACGAGGAAATTATTACTAAGTGAGAGAGTTGGACTTAATTTGCTGCAGAGAATGAGCGGAATTGCTACTTTCACTGATTATATGATCAGGAAATTGAACAACAAAGATATCAAACTGATTGATACACGAAAGACAACACCTAATCTCAGAATATTTGAAAAACTTGCAGTTTTGATCGGAGGAGGAGCTAACCACAGATTCGGATTGTTTGACATGATTCTGATAAAGGACAATCATATAGAATCAAATGGAGGGATCGGAAACACATTGGATATCTTAAAGAGTAAAAAAGAACAGATCAGGGTGAAAGTTGAAATAGAAGTAAAAAATATTAGTGAACTCTCAGAAATTATATTAAAAGGTAAGAAAATTGTTGACAGAGTAATGCTAGATAATTTCAAAATTAAGGATGTATATAAAGCTGTTGAACTGAATAATAATTTATTTGAGCTGGAAGTGTCCGGGGGAATAAATGAAGACAATATAAAAGAGTATTCAGATATCAGTGGAATTGATTATATATCAATCGGGGCTCTGACACATTCTGTAAATTCTCTCGATATTTCATTTAATTTTATTACTTGAATATCTTTTCAGATAGTTATACATTTGTAAAATTTTTTTAAAACCTAAAAACAACAATATAATGCAAAAATTTACGAAAAATTTTAATTTTATTCTTGCGCTTTTTGTGTGTATCTCGTTGATCATTGCCTGCGGCGGCAAAAAAGAATCATCCGGAGATTCTAAAGAAGAATCTAAGAAAGAGGAAACAAAAAAAGAACCTACCAAAACTGAATCAACAACCTCTTCATCCGGATCAAATCAATTATATTTTGTTGAAGAATATACAAAAGATGGACAGGAAGTAGGAAAAAGCGATAAGTTCTTTATTAAATCAAAAGGCGGATATATTACAGCGATGTTAAAGACTTCTCAGCCAATAGGAGTTGGGACAGTTGATGTAAGATTAGAAAGAGAATCCCTTGACGGAAGCGAAATTATTGATACCCAGCCGTACGACGTATCTCCCGAGAAGAGTTATTTTTTCTTCGATAAGATCACATTTTATAAATCAGGAGATTATAAAGTATCCGTGTTCAAAAAAGACGGAACAGTACTTGCTACCGGAAAAGTCAGAATTGAATTTGAATAAATAATTAATAATTAACTGAAAGGAGTAAAAAAAATGAAAAAAGCAAAATTTTTATTTGCAATTTTAACTGTGCTATTTGTATTTGGGTTCAAAGTAAGTTCTTATGCCCAGCAATATCCTGTACTTTATTTTTGTGAAAAATACGGTGATAACGGGGAGGTAGGTGTAAGTGACAGATTTACTGCCGGATACTTAACTGTTATGGTAAAAGCAGACGGACCTCTGGGATTAAGAGACTGTTCAATTCAGCTTGATAAGTATAATCCCTCAACCGGGAAATTTAGTTACTACAAGAAATTCAAATACAGTGTGGAACCGGATATGAAATATGTATATTTTGCCAAAAATGATGAAAGCGATATGAATTTTGAGGATTCCGGTATATACAGGGTTTTCTTGCTGGACCAAAATGACAGAACTGTTGCAAGCGGTCTTGTAGAGATTATTCAGTAAATAAAATTAAATTAAATCAGTATATGAAGTCTTATAATAAGTTACTAACAGCTGTTTTTGTTATAATCATTAGTTTTAATTTCAGCAAAGTAAGTTTTTCTCAGTCATTACAGTTCTGCGAAGATGTCAGTAAAGACGGAGTTCCTATTAGCGCAAGCTCAGTTTTTAACATAAGTACAAAGGGCGGTTATTTAAAATGTCTGACTTCACTTCCATACACAATAGGAACCGAGTCAGTTAGTTATGAAGTTTATAAAGTGGATTCAGATGGAATTGAAAGTTATGAAACTACAATTTACCAGGATGTAGATCCAAGCTGGACCTGGTTCTGGAAAGAAATAACTTTTTATGATTCCGGAATTTACAATATAAGTGTTTATGACGGCGTTAAGAATTTTCTGGCTTCATCACAGATAAGAATTCAATATTATTGAATTTAATAAAAAATCATTTTCTGAGGTTATTCCGTGATCCGGAATAACCTCTTTTTTATTTATTTCGACCATGATAGATAAGTTGAAAAGTCTTTCGAAAGACACTTTAATTTACGGTTCAAGCACCATAATCGGAAGATTTTTGAATTTTTTTCTGATTCCCTTTTATACGCATAAGTTCCTTCCTGCCGAGTACGGAATAGTAGCAATATTATACTCTTATATTGCAATTCTGAATGTATTCTTTTCGATCGGACTCGAATCCGGATATATGAAATTTGCATCCACACTTGAAACCGGAACGAAGAAACAGAATTTTTCAAACCCTTATATTATTGTTTTTCTAAATTCACTATTTCTGTCTGCGCTTATATTTATCTTTTCATCTCAACTAACGGAGATCTTTCAGATCGAAAATAAATACTCCTATCTGATCAGGTATTCGGCTCTTATTCTGTTGTTTGATACCATTATTCTTATACCATTCGCATATCTCCGGCTGCATAATAAAGCAAAGACTTTTGCAGGTATTAAGACCGTAAACATAGTTATAAATGTTATATTGAATTTTATTCTTATCTCATATTTGAATTTCGGAATTGAAGCAGTCTTTATAAGCAATCTGATCTCATCTGTAATTACCTTTATTTTCCTTCTGCCTGTTTTAAAAGTGAACTTTGATCTTAGTTTCAGCAGGGATTTGGTTTCTGAACTGCTAAGATTTTCGATTCCATATATTCCTGCAGGCATCGCAGCTAACCTTGTTCAGATAATTGACAGACCAATATTGAAGTATCTTACAGATGATAAAACAGTGGGAATATACCAGGCAAATTATAAATTAGGTATTTTTATGATGCTGGTAGTTTCTATGTTTGAATTTGCCTGGCGACCGTTCTTTTTGAATAATGCAAAAGACCCCGATGCAAAAAACATTTTCTCGAAAGTTTTGACTTTATTCGTGTTGCTGTCTTCATTCTTTTTTCTTATCATCTCAGTTTTTATCGGTGACATAGTCAAAATAGATCTGCCGTTCGGATATAATCTGATTGGAAAAGGATACTGGGCAGGACTTAGCATTGTTCCTGTTGTTCTATTTGCATATCTGCTTAATGGAATGTATGTGAATTTTATGGCAGGCATCTATATAGAAAAGAAGACCAAATATCTTCCTTTGATTACAGGGCTTGGAGCTGTTTCGAATATTATTGCTAATTTTATTTTAATTCCAAAATTATCATACATGGGAGCTGCAATCGCTACTCTCATTAGTTATTTAATAATGATGCTGGGGATTTATTATGTTTCAAATAAATATTATAAGGTCAATTACGAATATAAGAAGATAGGATTAATTTTTCTTTCGCTGGCAATAACTACAGGAATGTATTATTTTGTAACCGGCTCAATGAACATAAGCTGGTACGTAAAAGTCGCTTTCCCTGTAATGTTTGTTCTGCTAATGATTATGTTTAGAATAATTAATATTTCTTCTCTTCGGAAAATATTACCGATATAATAAATAATTCACGGATCATTTTACTAATTTGAAATCATACATGTCAACAAGCCTTTCATCATAAACAATTTTACCTTCTGAAGTCACTATCACACCCATTATACCGGTATCATTCTTAGTCCTTAAATATTCATAAGCACCTGTAATAAAGACTACCTTAGATAATACTACTGCTTCTTCTGATGTTAAAGCAAGTGCTGTTCCGCTTTGTGAGATCATTACAGGATATCCGGTCTTTGTATCAAAAATATGATGATATCTTTTTCCACCGATCATAACATACCTTTCATAATCACCGCTGGTTCCAATTGCCATATCTGAGGCTTCAAAATATGCAATTATCTTTTTTTCATCCCTGGGATCCTTTATTCCAATGCTCCATTTTTGTCCGGAACTTTTGGAACCGCTTGCATAAATATCACCTCCGGCGTTTACAAAGAAATCATTCATCCCGTATTTTTTCATAACTTCTGAGGCACGGTCTACGGCATAGCCCTTTGCAATTCCTCCCAGATCGATCTTCATTCCTTTCTTCATGAGAAAAACACTTGTATCAGCCGGGTCAAGAACTATCATTTTATAATCAACCAACCTGACCAGTGAATCAATAATGTTTCTTTCAGGTAATTCAGTTATTTTTTTATCAGTGCTGAATCCCCATAATTCGCTTACAGGTCCGATCGTAATATCAAATATACCGTTATATTTTTCTGAATATTCTACTGATCTTTTAATAATAGAGTACATTTCCTGAGAAACTTTTACAGGGAATATACCCGCATAAAAATTTATTTTAGAGGCTTCTGTAGTATCTATCTGAACGCTCATTACACCTTGGATCCTTTCAATTTCCCTGAAAGCAAAGTACATTGCCTTTTTCATTGAATCTATGTCACTGTGTATTGCAGTTATATCTATCTCAGTTCCAAGAAGATATTTAGTGGTTTTTACTTCGAACTTAGTTTGCTGTGCATAAGAAATACCGGAATACATCAGAGTATATATTATCTGAAATAGTATAAGAAAGGTCAGAAAGAATTGTTCCATAATTTTATTCACAGAGTATCATCAGTTCGTTCGGAATACATACTATGCTTTCACCGGGAAAGGCAATGCTGCCGGAATTAATACAGGTCTTGTGGGTACAGGTTGAACTTATAACTCTAACCTTATTATTTTCTATATTCAACATAACATTTCCTTTTGTACCTTCAATATTCAAAACTGTATTTTTATCTTTTGCTATGATTGATTTTACTAAAATGTTTTTATGAAAAACTAAAAACTTTTCGGCAGGGTATGTATTTTCAGATGCATAAAATCTCAGACGAGACGGATTAATTAATACTTGAGGAAGTGACAATGCGCCGGCAATCAGTCTGATCTCCTTATTCAACTGATCTTTCCCTTCTTTATAGTTTATAAGCTTTCCGTCCTTTATGAACACAATATCACCGGACAATTTGCCTGTTGCGGGATATTCAGAAAATTTTATCACCGGGTCATTGAAATAGCTTTTCTTGAAAAATTCTTCTGATAATTTAATTGCTTCATCCGGTCTGTCAGTAATGATCTCAAAAGAAAAGCTCTTTGAATTCTTCTCCTGTTTTGCAAAAAGATCCCTGAAGCTTCCAGCTGTAATACCGGCTAATGCTGCAGCCGATAATGACATTGAACTTTTCCTGAAAAAATCTCTTCTGTTCATTTTATATTTTTTAAATTTATAAGAATAAAATTAAAGCTGATAGCGTAAACCAATATTAAATAAAAAAGAATAAAGATTAAGCAGACCGCTGTGCCAGTCCGGAGAATCGTAATGTCTTTTATAGTATCCTAATGTTCCAAGTAGCTGCATTTTCTCATTTGAAATGAATGAACCTTTTCTTCCCCGGAGTGTAAAATTAAAGTTTACTACGTTAGAATAACCGGAATTGATCTGTCCGTCAACTCCCATGAACTCCTGCAGAGAAAGATAATAGGGCAGAAAGAAAAAAGCCGCTGTCTGATAATACTGCCTGTATTCAACAGAAGCAGAAAAGGTCTCCGAAAAATTCCTGCTTAAAACGGCAGAGATAGTATTTGAATTTATATCCCACGAATCCCAGTAATATCTGTACCCGGGCTGAAATGTTATGTCATCGGTTATGCCGATGTTGCTTTTTATTCCTAGGGCTCTCCTTATTCTTGTCTCAGGATAAACCGGCTCATAAGTTATAAAAGCCTGCTTTTCATTATTGTAAATTCTGACGATCTGATATCCTACAAGCTGGTATCCGCTTACATCAATATATGAAGCGTCAAGCTGCGCAATTATATTCTTTCCGAGTATCTGGGAAAATGCCGCATTGAATGCATAGGTGTTTCTGTCTTTTGTCCAGGTTCTGTTTTCGGGAAATATTTTGTCAAAGCTTGCAACCGCTCCTAATGTAAGATATGTATTCTGCTGAGCAAACGGGTAAGTAACTGAACCTAATATTGTTTTTGAAGAATAGTCATGTTCTATGCTGTAAAGACCGTTAACATAAAAACTGCCTTCGGATATTTTCTGTGTTACTCCTAGTCCAATCTCGTGTCTCCATTCTTCCGGTGTTTCATCTTTGCCGCCGTATGTTCTGTCAGTTGCTGAGGTTACTCCGTCAACTTCAAACAAACTCTGCATTGATGCAGCGCTTATTATATCAGTAAGATAAGTAGCTGAAATGCTTGTATTGTTGGAAAGTTTTTTTGAAAAATTTATTGAAGGGTAAATAACCGTTACACCGAAATTGTCAAAGTATGTATTTATCCTTGCCTGAAGCTCGTCTTCTGGAACATCCTGAGCAGGACTTTTCACAGCAAACAAGCAGACAAAACATATTAAAAATAAACTAATTAGCTTTTTATCCACAACCGCATCCACCGCTTTTAGCTCCGTCCGCGCCTTGTGATCCCTCTCTGATATAGAGATAATGATTCTGAATTCCCTGTTCTATAGGATTCTCATCAAAAATCATATTCGGATCTGAAAGTCTTTCTCTTTCTATTGGTTTTACAACAGTGCAGCCCGTAAAGTATATTACAATTGATATTACGATCAGAAATATAAACTGCTTATATTTATTCATCTGAAAAATATTATAGTTGATAATATAATTATTATTTATCTCCCTCATTATCATCCCACAAATTATCATGGCATTGGTAACAGGACTGAACATAAATTTGTCTTCCGTCCAATAACTGAATACCGCCTGTCAGATCCTCTCCATGACATTCATTACAACCTAAAGCTTCATTTTCACCGCTTTTATGCAAAAATATACCATGCAGAATTGTATGGTCAGTTGGGACGTCAGGTTTAGATTGATTGGAAACTAATGAATCACAGCTGTAAAAATACAGAAGTGAACAAAGAAAAATTCCGAATAAGATGTAATACTTTATCATTATTAAAATAGAGTGGATAAACTTAAGCAGAATTATTATGATTCACAATAAATAAATTATAGCCATAATATTTTTAATGCAATGTTATCCAAAACATTTTTTGAAGCAGTTTTATTCTGATAAATTAATTCAGATCCGAGATAACTTCAATTATCTTAATGACAAACCGGCCTGTGAAAAATTGCTGTAAAAAATTCTGAGCAATGTCAAAAGTAAAAAATATCCTGTCTGACGTTCGAGGAGTTGTCCCGAGAATTCGGGATGCGGCCTCTGCGAAAAAATTTCAAGCAATTTTACAACAGCGGGGGAGATTTTTTTGCCAGGCTTTTAAGCCTGCCCCGAATGCTCTTATCTGTTGATCTTTCAAAAGAAAGCGGGCTTAAATCAAAATCTGCATTTCAAGATTCAAACTTTTTGGACGGATGTGTTTATAAAGAGACATATTATGCCACTATTACGGAAAAGAATCTTACCTGATAATTCTATTGACACTATTATTTAATTATGCCATATTGATTTATGGATAAACTAACTATCAAACAGCAGAGAATTCTGAACTTCATAGAGAAGCACAGAATAGAACATACTTACCCTCCAACTCTCAAAGAAATAGGAGAAAAATTCAATATCACAATCGGAACAGTTCAGGATCATATATATGCCCTTCAGAAAAAAGGTTATCTTGAGCGTAAAAAAGATATTGCAAGAGGATTTAAGGTGATTAAATCCGACGAGGAAAAGAACTTTGAGAAAATGAGATCAGATGTCAATCTCATCCCACTTTACGGAAATGTGGCTGCAGGAGAGCCGATTTTTGCAAGTGACAATATACAGGGTTATGTGACTATGGAGAAAAATAAAAAAGGTCATCAGATACATTTTGCCCTGAAAGTTAAAGGCGAAAGTATGATCGACTCGGGAATTTATGACGGGGACATAGTAATTGTAAGAAAGCAGGACACGGCGGAAGACGGTGAAATTGTGATCGCTCTTCTCGATGATGAAGCGACTGTTAAAACTTTGCGAAATAAAAGAATAAAAGCATATCTTGAAGCATCAAATTCAAAATACAAAGCCATTATAAACAAGCCTTTTCAGATCATTGGTAAAGTCATAGAACTGAGACGAGAATATATCCACGCCTGACTAAAAAAAAATATGATCTTTGATCAATCCGAATATGATATAAACTGTGAATGGGGCATTAATGGAATTGAATTACTTTCACCCGTATCTGATGTTATTATAATTGTTGATGTATTGTCATTTTCGACAAGTGTTGATATAGCCGTAAATAACGGTGCAACTGTCATACCGTACTTTTATGATGGTGGGAAAGCTTTTGATTTTTCTTTATCTGTAAATGCTTTACTTGCAGAAAGAGACAGAAATGTCCCCGGTAAATTTTCACTATCTCCTTCTTCTCTGAAAAATATTCCACGACATACAAGATTGGTTTTACCTTCTCCCAATGGTTCTTCCTTATCTCTTTCGGCAGGTAATTCATTAATACTTTGCGGCTGTATTAGAAATGCAGAGGCAGTTGCTGAATTTGCAATGTCAAAAGGCAAAAGAATTTCCGTTATACCTGCAGGGGAAAAATGGTCTGATGGTTCACTAAGACCGGCACTTGAAGATATTGCAGGGGCAGGAGCTGTAATCAGCTATCTCAAAGGTAAGCTATCTCCTGAAAGCCGTGCTGCTGTTGCAGTTTATAGAGAAATTAAAGACGAATTGTTGATTCAAATTAAAAATATCAGCTCCGGTAAGGAATTGATTGAAAGAGGATTTGAAACAGATGTAGATCTGGCATGTGAGCAAAATGTAAGCAGTTCAGTTCCGGGACTTGTAAACGGTGAATACATTGATCTTTCTTTTTGTATATAAACTGTAAAAGATATATTCAGTATGAATATTTTAGAAACTAATTTATTCCCACTCTTCTAAAAATGAAATCCACATTCTTCTTCGACTTATCATAATTAAATATTTCACTCAATTCTTTTTTTGATAAATATCTAATAACTTCCCTGTCTTCTTGCAGCAATTTCAGAAAACTTATTTTCTCTTTCCAGCACTTCATCGCAACTGTCTGAACGATCTTATACGCCTGTTCGCGTTTCATTTTCTTTTCAATAAGTTTTAGTAATACTGTCTGAGAAAATACAAGACCGTTTGTTAGCTCTAAGTTTCTCTTAATGTTATTTTCATTAATTATGAGGTTGTCTATTAATTTATAAAACTGATTTAGCATATAGTCCATTAAAATAGTTGAATCCGGTAAGATTATCCTTTCAACAGATGAATGGCTGATGTCTCTTTCATGCCATAAAGGAATATTCTCAAATGCTGCAAGTGCATTACCGCGCATAACTCTTGCCATTCCTGATAATCTTTCACTAAGGATAGGATTCTTCTTATGGGGCATTGCCGAAGAGCCTTTCTGTCCTGCTGAAAAATATTCTTCGAGTTCAAGTGTTTCTGTTTTTTGAAGATGCCGGATCTCTGTTGCAAACTTTTCTATGGATGAAGCGATGATAGCCAGTGCAGACATATATTCTGCATGCCTGTCTCTCTGCAGAATTTGTGTTGAAATGTTTGTAGTTTTAAGCCCAAGTTTTTTACAGACAAATTTTTCCACTTCGGGAGATATATGCTCATAGGTTCCTACTGCTCCGGATATCTGTCCGACTGAGATCACATCAATTGCTCGTTTCCATCTCTCTATATTGCGGTTCATTTCGTCATACCATAAAGCAAACTTTATTCCAAGGGTAACAGGTTCAGCATGAACTCCGTGAGTCCTGCCTATCATTGTCAGGTATTTATACTTCTTAGCTTTCTTAAAAAGAGATTTATTTACTGCTGTTAGATCCCTAAGTATAATTTCACCTGCCAGTTTCATCTGAACTGATAATGCAGTATCTATGACATCAGAACTTGTCATGCCAAGATGAATAAATCTTGAATCAATTCCCACATGTTCACCAACGTTTGTAAGAAAAGCAATTACGTCATGCTTCACTTCCTCCTCAATTATTAAAATTTTATCTGCATTAAATCTTGCTTTCTCTTTAATATTTAAAAAAGACTTCTTCGGAACCAAACCCAGTTTTGACTGGGCTTCAGTAGCAAGTAATTCTATATCAAGCCATATTTTAAATTTACTGTCGTCTGACCAGATTGAAGACATTTCTTTTCTTGAATAGCGCGGAATCATGTTTAATTAAGAGTTAAGAGTTACGAGTTAAGAGTTACGAGTTAAGAGTTAAGAGTTACGAGTTACGAGTTACGAGTTACGAGTTAAGAGTTACGAGTTACGAGTTACGAATTA
>CAZLOL010000070.1:0-15629 GCA_964561045.1 uncultured Ignavibacteriaceae bacterium
CTCCTAAAACAACAAAACCTAAGACACAGAAACCAAAATCATAATCATAATACTTTGATTTATCATTCAAATAAAATAAAATCAAAGTTTCAATTGAAAATATTATTTGTTAAGATCAATAAAAATTATATTAATTCTTTTTCTATTTAGTTTAAAATCGGAATCTACTGGACAAACCCGCCCGTCATTGCAATTTACGGGAGGGTTGGCATTTCCGGGCAGCGAATTTGCAGGTGAACTTGTAACAATGAATGAATCCGGAAACATTAATATCAGCAGTGATTTTATTAAAAGTAACTATGCAGTCTCGACAGGTGCTTCAATAACCGGGACTCTTAAGTTTCCAATCGTTAATAATGGTTTGTTGAGCACTCTAATAACAGGTTCATACTCATATTTTAATGCATTCAGAAGCAGTTCAATCGGAACTACTATAGAGAATAATATTTCTGTTCCGGTATCATATGATAACAGATTTGCAACAACTTCTTTTGCAATTGGTCTGCAGGCTTCGCCGCTTTCAGAATCTAAGATTTCACCATTTGCAGATGCTAATTTAAGTTTAAATATATTAAGTTTATCATTATCCCAAAATGACATAACCAACGTGATTTTCAGTGATGCTGTGAGAATGGGAATAATAACAAACGCCGGAATAGTATATAAGCTGAATAATGAGTATGGTATCGTTTTAAACGGAAGTTATAGTTTAAACAATCTGTTTTTTAAAAACGGCAGTGACAGTTACAGTGACAGGGTTCAGTTTTACAGCGAGAGCATTCCGATAAATGATGAAGAGGGGAGTTTTTATACAAATTTATCAGATCCAAATTTACCTCCAATTCAGGTATCAGGAACCAGGAAAAATGTAAACTGGTGGAGTATAAATATAGGACTTAATATTGTATTAGGAAAGTCTGAGAAAAAATAATTATATTAATAAAAATATTTTAAAATAAAATAAACAAAGAATGATCACTAAAAAAAACCTTTTTCCATTATTGTGCCTTTTTTTAATAATAATTTTTTCTTCAGCAATAATAGGGTGTAATAAGGAAGAAAAAACAACAGATACAAAAGATAAAAAAGATACTTCAAAGGAGACAAAATCTTCTACAGGCACAGTAACCAATTCAGCAGGAAAAGAATTATTTTATAAGAAATCCGCTGAAAATAACATTGCCTGCGCTGATTGCCACAGTGACGGCACAAACAACAGTAATCCTTTAACAAAGTATTTTTCTAACATTCAGGGAGCAAATAAAAGAACATCTACTTTTATGGGAAAATTTACAGGTGATGAAGTTATAAAGACAGCAGGCGGAGCAACACTATGCTGGGAATCTTATGAAAAGATGAAGACACCTTTGACTGAAGATCAGATAAAATCATTGAATGAATTTTACGCTTCTGTTGCAACAGCTAATTCTCCTTCTGAAATCAAATATGAAACAATCGCATTGCCGGTGAAGGATAAGGCAAAACTTAAAAATGTTCAGAAATTAATTATGGGATTAAAAGGTGATCCGTTAAAAGGGGAGCAGACGTTTAACAACTCATGCGGTTTCTGTCATGGAGATAAATCAACTGTAAAGAAAGTACCGACAATATTTGAAGATTTTGACGGCAATGTTAAATCTATTGTTTACAATATCCGTTTTGGTGATGGCGCAATGCCTTTTTTCCATGGTCCTTCTTTGACAGATCAGGATGTAGCGGACATTTCTGCTTTTGTTATTGAAAAAAACAAAAAGTAAGAAAAATAAGAAAGTAAAATAGAAAAGAGGATTTGCAAATGTGCATTTCCTCTTTTTAAATTTATAATTTTTTAAATGGTAATATTAAACGAATAACAGATACAAAATTATTAATATCACACCTGCAACAGATACAGTCGTGTAATCCTGTATTACACCAGTTTGAATCTTTCTCCAGTCAAAACTGATATTTGAAATATATCTTGCAATTCCGTTTACTGCTCCGTCAATAATTTTCATATCAAATATCTTCCATAAAAAGCCTTCCGAGGTCTTCTGAATAGGATCAACAACAACTTTATCATAAGCTTCATCTACATAATATTTATTCTCAAGTACTTTTCCAAATCCAGATGCAGGTTTGAAAGTTTCTTTTTTAAGATATATTTTAAAAGCTAACAATATACCTGCTAATGCGACTAAAATTGAAAGTGCAATTAATATAAATTCTGTTGTATGAGATGGTTCATTTAAATTATGTAATGTAGCAAATACTGCTGAAGATTTTGCAAAAACAGGCTCAAGCCATTCTTTTAAATAAGTCGGTACGCCAAAGACTTCAGGTATGCCAATAAATCCGCCTATTGCAGAAAGTACAGCAAGAATAATTAAAGGAATTGTCATTGTTGCTGGCGATTCATGAGGATGCAAATGCTTTTCATCATATCTTGGCTTACCGTAAAATGTTAAAGTCACCAGTCTGAACATATAAAACGCCGTAATCCCTGCAGTTAAGAGTCCAACTATCATGAAAGGAATTCCGAATTCTACGAATGTTTCAAATATAATAATGTCCTTACTGAAAAATCCTGATAGTGGGGGAATACCTGCAATTGCAAGTGAGCCAATGAAAAAAGTAATAAAAGTAATTTTCATCTTATTCTTCAGCCCACCCATTTTTAATATATCCTGCTCTTCATGCATACCATGTATAACAGATCCGCTGCCTAAGAATAGTAAGGCTTTGAAAAAAGCGTGAGTAATTAAATGAAAGATGGCGACCCAGTAAGCACCTGTCCCCAATGCTATAAACATAAAACCAAGCTGCGAAACTGTAGAATATGCCAAGATTTTTTTAATATCATCCTGCTTTAGGGCTATAGTAGCTGCCATTAAAGCTGTTAATATTCCGGTGTAAAAAATTATATGTTGTGCAACCGGTGACATAGCATATAGCAATGAAGTCCTAGCTATGAGATAAACACCTGCAGTTACCATAGTAGCAGCATGGATAAGAGCAGATACAGGTGTCGGACCCGCCATAGCATCTGGAAGCCAGACAAACAATGGTATCTGAGCCGATTTTCCTGTAGCTCCAAGAAATAATAATAAAGCTATGGTTAATAAAAGCACATCTCCGACTTGAAAACCCGCTAATCCGTTCAGGAATTTAGAAATCTCTAATGTATTAAAATTTGTAAAAATAAAGAACATTGCAAGCATGAAACCAAAATCACCGATTCTGTTAATAATAAATGCTTTCTTAGCTGCGTCACCTGTGAAGGTTTTTTCATACCAGAATCCAATTAACAAATATGAACACAGTCCGACACCTTCCCATCCTAGAAAAACAAGTAGAAGATTATCTGCCAACACCAGATTTAGCATAGCAAAAATAAACAGATTAAGGTATGCAAAGAACTTCGCAAAACCCGGATCACCATGCATATAACCAATTGAATAAAAGTGTATCAATGATCCGACACCAGTAACAATAAGAACAATTGAAACTGAGAGGGGATCGACCAAATAGGAATAATTCACTGTAAAGTTGCCTGCCGATATCCAGTTATAATAATTCAATAAGATCTTTCTTGATTCAGGCTCTAATGAAAGAAGTTCAAAAAAAGTTAAAACTCCAATTAAAAATGGTATAAAAACTGCCAGAGTAGAAATTGCCCCGATAAGTTTCTCATTTTTAATTTTTTTTCCGAAAAGTCCATTAATTAAAAAGCCGGCCAGAGGTAATAGTGTAACGAGGTAAAATGAATTAGACATTTATTATATAATTAGAAGAAATTAAACTACCATTTTAAAATATTTATCTCATCAATGTTTACGGATTCTTTGTTTCTGAATAAAGCTATCACTATAGCCAATCCGACAGCAGCTTCTGCAGCAGCTACAGTCATAATAATAAACACAAATATCTGGCCATTTATATTTCCAAGGTAAGAAGAAAAAGCAACAAAAGTCAGATTGATGGCATTTAACATTAATTCAATACACATTAATATTATTATAGCATTTCTTCTTACAAGAACTCCGATGACTCCAGTGCAAAAAAGTATTGCACTTACTATTAAATAATAATTGATTTCAATCATAATAATGCAAAAATAAATATTTTATTCTACAAAAAAAACATAAATACTATTGTTTGCTAATGTATTTAAAGTAATGGAGAGGGAAATAGAAACTCTTTATTATATTTAGACTTAACATTTATAAAGATTAACAACTTTACATAATACATATTATATAACGATATTATTCATTTCTGTTTTTAATTTTATCCAGCAAATCAACTGCTTCGTTAAAATTATCAACACTAATTTCCGCTTTTACAGAATTTAAAAGTACTGATAGATCTTCATTAGTAGCTCCCAGATGAATGCAACCTTTCATATGAGAATGAAGCTGATTAACATATAATCTCGTGCAAAGAATAGAAACGTTAATAAACTCTCGTTCAAGTAGTGATAATCCTTTTCTGCCCAGTACTTTTCCATACCCTTCAATAATCATCCAATCTTTAAGATCAGGGCTAAAGTAATTCATATTATCAATTAACTTTTTATAATTCTTTTTATAAATTAACTTACAATTATCTTTTCCTTCTGCTTTAAATTTTTTTGGATCGTATTTCGATTTTCTAACCTCAAACTTAGGATAATGAAAGCGGAATATTTTTAATGATTCAATAGCAGCAGGAAATCCACAAAAAAGATAACTTTGCAAAATACATTCGTAAAGTTTTTCCGGAGAATAAACTTTATTTTTATATTCTGTTATTTTCTTGTTTGTCAATATTAATTCATCTGAAGCTATATTAGAAGCTATTTGTACTAACAACGATATTTCTTTTGATTTTTTTATCATCTATACATTAATTTGAAAATTTTAGACTTATATATTCTAAGGCAGTTTATTAAGAATTTTTTGTTTGGAATATTTTGCTTTATTATAATTTTTATACTCGTAGATCTTTTTGAAAATCTTGATAAATTTATAGATAAAAAATTAACTTCCGCTCTTATTTTTCAGTATTATATATACTTTATTCCTGAAATATTAAAGCTTATAACACCGTTAGGAATGCTTCTTGCAACTTTGTTTACAATTAGCAGATTTAATAATTATTCTGAAATGACTGCTATAAACTCTTCCGGAATAAGCCTATTTAGAATCTCCGTTCCATTAATAATATTTGGTTTCTTTATGACAATTTTTTCTATATATTTTAATGGATGGGTTGTTCCCAAATCAAATTCAGCAAAATTTAATCTTGAAAGACAATATCTTGATAAGAACAAGATTGCAGGATTAATTCAAAATTTACACATTCAGGATTCCGAAAATCATATTATTTCAATAGGAAGCTATAATAAATCAGATAAAGCAGGCTCAAATACATCTATTCAGGTATTCAATGATAAGAATCCTTCTAAACTTGATTTCAGATTTGATGTAAAAATAATGAAATGGGATTCAATTAAATATGAATGGAAATTGATCAATATATCAAAAAGAGAATTTGATTCTGCTTCATCAGAAAAATTTACGTTTATTGATACCGCTTATGTTTCACAAATATCAGAGATCTCAAAAATATACATCTCCCCTACTCAAATTCTAAATAAACTTCTTAAACCGGATGAATTATTGTTAAAAGATCAGGAAGAACTGATTTCAGCACTGGAAGAAAGCGGTCAGAATGTTTCAAAAATAAAAGTAGATTATTATTCGAAAATTTCATTTCCCTTTGCTAATCTTATTATAATCCTATTCGGGCTTTCGATAAGTTCAAACAACAGAAAAAGCGGTGTTGCGCTTCAGTTTGGAATAAGTATTTTTATTGCTTTTATTTATCTGGGGTTTATAAAGGTTTCTCAGACATTAGGATATAACGGTGAATTGAACCCAATTTTAACCGCCTGGCTTGCAAACATACTTTTCTTAATATTGGCGATTATTATTCTTCTAAGGAAAAATATTTTCTGGAAATAAACTTAATTTATTTTTTCATCTTTCGGATTAACCGGTAACTGGAAGCCCATTCCTCCTCCATTCGGATCGTTTAGAATAGTAATCTCGCCATACTGCTTTTCATACCTCTGAATATTTTCTTTCATAGCATTTAAAAATAATTTTGCATGCTGAGGCGTCATTATTATCCTGGAATGAACTTTTGCTTTGGGAATACCGGGAAATATTCTTGTGAAATCAATAATAAATTCTGCAGGTGAATGCGAAATTATTGCCAGATTGGAATAAATGCCTTCTGCTTCTTTTTCACCCAGCTCGATATTAATCTGCTGCTGAGGTGTAGTTCCATCACTGTTGTTATTGTTATTCATGTTCTAATTTGATTTACTTTTATTTATAAAATAAATTAATATTTTTGAAATAGCAAATTATTATATTATGTTTTTTTAGAATTTAAATCGAAAATTCATATCCGGATTTAATACAAGGATCGTTTTAAATTAATGAAAATTTTATCTTAAAGATAATGTAAAATCATTTATTAAAATAAATTGTCATAAAATTTAAAATCCTATTTTCGATTTTACCCGGCAGAAAATGTTGCAAAATCGCTTTTCAGTTTAAGTATCTCACATTAGTTCAAATAAATATGTTTATTTAATGACATTAAAAAATTATTTTGCCTAAATGTTAATTCAAAAGCCTAAAGGTACATATGATCTTCTTCCGGAGAAAGCATTTAAGCGAACTATTTTAGAAAATAAGATCCGAGGAATATTTTCAAAATATAGTTATGATGAGATTCGCACTCCGACTTTTGAGAAGACCTCCCTTTTCAAAAGAGGTATTGGTGAAGAAACTGATATTGTTTCTAAAGAAATGTATACTTTCAATGAGGATGAATTTACACTGAAACCGGAAATGACTGCATCAGTTGTAAGGTCATATCTTGAGAACAGCCTGTATAATGAATCCCCTCTTCAGAAATTGTTTTATATCAGCAATATGTTCAGGCGTGAACGCCCTCAGGCAGGAAGGTTCAGGGAATTTTCACAATTCGGTGCAGAAGCAATTGGAAGTCCGGATTATCTTATAGATGCGGAAATGATATTACTGGCAGATTCTGTACTGAAAGAATTTAAAATTGATAATGTAATAATTAAAATTAATACAATAGGAACACTTCCTGAAAGAGATGTATATCTGTCAGTTTTAAAGAAATATCTTTCCAAGTATCTGCCCGAACTATCAAAAGACACACAGCGAAGGTATCATAAAAACCCTTTGAGAATACTTGATACAAAAGATGCTAACGATATTGAAATACTGAAAGATGCACCGGTTCTTTATGAGTTTTTAAATGATCTAACTAAAAAGTATTTTGAAAATGTACTAGCTGCTTTAAGCTCCTTGAACTTGCGGTTTGAAGTAGATCACAAATTAGTCAGAGGATTCGATTATTATACATCTACTACTTTTGAATTTGTTTCAGATGCCTTAGGATCTCAGAATTCTCTGCTTGGCGGAGGCAGATATGATCTGCTGATTGAACAGTTAGGCGGAAAGCCAACCCCTGCAATAGGTTTCGCAGCCGGTATAGAAAGACTTATGATGATACTTGAAGCGGATAATTATATTTTCCCTGAGAATTCCCGGATTAAAATATATGTTGCGACAATAGGTGAAGATTCAAAATCTTATTCTTTAAAATTAATTACAGAGCTTAGAAATGCCGGAATTAAATGTGAAACTGATTTTTTAAACAGAAGCATAAAGTCACAGATGAGAGAAGCGAATAAACAGAAAGCGGAATATGTGATTGTACTAGGTGAAGATGAAATGAAAACAAAATCCGGGATGCTGAAAAGAATGTTTGACGGAAATGAAGAATCCGTAATCCTGGAAGATCTGAAAAATGTATTAACCAAAAAATGATTCCTCTGCATCATACTAACTGAAATTTTTACATACAAAACAAAATAAACTAAATGAGAACCAGAGCAGTTCGCCCTGACAAACTGGATTATGAATACGAAATGAATATCTCAAGAGGACACGATGAGATACTAATGAAAGATTTCATACTGTTTGAATTCAGAACAAAAAAAGTTTTTGAAAATTTTGCTTATAAAATCAATGTGATCCCTAAGATTGATCTTGATAAAAAGGAAATTCAATTTAATATCGAAGGATTATCAGCACCAAGACTTGATATTTCAAAGGCAGGAAATGCAATTTATGAGTATAGGCTTTTTGGATTTAAGAATGTTGAATATCAGCTCAAACTGATGAAATATGCCAAGAGCAAGATTCTTCTGAAATTTAAGGTTACTCCAAAAGAAGTTAAACTAACTTTAAACCCTGATAAAAAATTTATTAATGTATTTACGGAAGGAAATTAATGTATCCAAAATTATTTGAGATAGGTCCTGTGCCTGTTTACAGCTATGGTTTAATGCTTGGGATAACATTCCTTGTAGCAAGCGCATTATTTACACGCGAGCTCAGAAGGAGCGGAATGGATGAGAATATAGGTGTTACAATCACGTTTCTCTGTCTTATTGGAGGAATTGTCGGGTCAAAGCTGTTTTATGTTATCGAAGAATGGAATTTCGGAAGCGGTTTGCCATTAAGTTCATATTTTACTAAAGATATTCTGTTATCTCCGTCAGGATTAACTTTTTATGGTGGACTTATACTAGCTACTATATTAGTAATTATTTACTGCAAATCCAATAAGCTATCTGTATTTAAAATATTTGACTTAATGGTTCCCGGCGCAGCCATAGGATATGGCTTAGCCAGGGTCGGTTGCCATCTTTCAGGTGACGGAGATTATGGCATTCCGGTCAACGGAACAATGTGGGAATTTCTCGGATATAGTTATGTAAACGGCACTGTTCCGACTAAAGAAGGAGTGCTTGTTCACCCGACATCTATCTATGAGTTCTTACTAGCCATATTCATATTCCTTTTTCTCTGGCACAACAGGACAAAATTTAAGACTGCTGGTATCATATTCGCTTATTATTTAATTCTTTCAGGAGTAGAACGACTTTTTATTGAAATGATAAGACTTAATCCAAGGATCGCGTTCGGACTTAGTCAGGCTCAGATAATATCAATTATTATGATAATTATAGGAGCAGTTTTATTATATTCAAAACTAAATACAGAAAAAAAATCATTGCTGCACTCCCCTGCCTCTGCCTGATTAAAAAAAGTAAATTATGAACAAATTGATCCTGTATACAAAACCGGCTTGTCATCTTTGTAATGAAATGAAAGATGAAATCTCTAATTTAAAAAGGATAGTGAATTTCGATTTTGAGGAAGTTAATATAAAGCAGAATGAACTTCTTTATGAAAAATATAAAGAAAAGATACCATTACTTATGATGAACGGAAGGATGATCGCTAAATATTATATCGATAAGGAGAAGTTACTTAAAATAATTTCAAGCTGATTAAAAAATATAATCCTTTTATACTCTTCCTGTTTTATTTTCACAGCTGAAATGACGTCTTAGAATTTATTTTTATACTTGAAACCCGATTTACTCTGTATTTATTTAATTTACTTCAATTCAATTGCATAAATCTCTATGTTACAAAAATATTTTTTCGGGTATTATTTCAGATGATCATTTATGTTTTTTGCACGATGAAAATAACTATCCGCTGCTAACTTTTATGGTGTAACTTTCTGTATAAATTCATTAGCATTATTAAAAGCATAAATTAAATCTGATAATTCTACAAGTTTATTACCATTTAGATCACTATTTATATATCCGGATTTGAATAAACTAACATCATTATTAACAAATACAACATCATCAAGATCTATTAAACCGTTTTGATCCACATCTCCGCTGTATAATGCAAATCTTACAGGTGATTCATCTACTTTTATGGAATTATTGCCATACGACATTGTAGAATCCAGACTAAAATTATAAGAAAGATTGTCTGAAACAAAACTATGTGCGGATTTGCTCCAGACCTCTATTGAGTTTCTGTGCCTGACAACAATATAGTAGGGTTCAGAATTAGAAGCATTATTAAAACTAAATCTACCATAGCCTGCAGAATCAAGAAGTGAACTTGAGTAATCAATAATCTGATAAGGAGAAACGCTGCTTCTAAGATAAACATTTACGGTATCCTTGCTCATTTTATTAAAATTTTTATTATAGAACCCTTCAATAACAGCAGTTAGATTTAAAATCTTAGGAGCTTTATAAAACTTATATATATTACCGGCTGAGGATACAGTATATATTTCCTTGCTTTCATCCGTTCCAAAAGATACTAAAAAACAATTAGTGTCTGTCAATAGTGTATTTATCAGTGAAGGATATGCTAAAGCCCAGATTTTTCCTGCTACGTAATCCCCATAAATGTATTTCCCATATAATTCCGGAAATTTTGTGCCTCTATAAACATATCCGCCAATTACAGATAGACCTTCATCATGAGTATATTCAAATATAGGAGGAGAGAACCCTCTACCTGCAGAATCACAGAAATTTGTATCAGGCCAGCTGTAACAATGAAATCCTTCCATCATATTCCAGCCGTAATTTTTTCCTTTTTGAATAAGATTGATCTCTTCATATCTGTGTTCACCGACATCTGCTCCCCACATTACATTGGTTACTGAATCATAACTGAACTTCCACATATTCCTGAAACCTGAAGCATAAATCTCTTCCTTTATTCCCTGTATGTTCCCTGCAAAGGGATTTGATACCGGAATAGAATAATTTAATCCTCCTGAAGGAATGTTTACATCAATCCTCAGTAATTTACCTTTTAAAGAAGTCATATCCTGTGCAAGTTCGCCTCCCGTAGAGCCGGTCCCCGCATCACCAAGTGAAATATACAGATATCCGTCTCTTCCAAAGGTTATCTTTCCTCCATAATGTCCTGGATATTCTACCGGTGTATCTATCATGACAACTTCCGAGCTTGATAAAGCACTATCGGGATTGTTTGCATTAGTTGTGAAGCGGGAGATTCTTGAAATAAAACCCGTTAACGTTGCATTGTTATAAACATAATAAACATAAATATATCGGTTATTTTTGTAATTTGGATGAAATGCTAATCCGAGTATTCCTGTCTGAACAAATGTTGCTACTTTATTTCTTAAGTCTAAAAAAACTTTTTTTGTACCTGTCTGTGGGTTATTGGGGAATACATATATTAGTCCGAATTCTTCCACAAGAAACATTCTGTTTGTTCCGTCTCCTGAATTAACTAATTCGGTTGGTTTATTAAATGTGCCGAGGTTTGGAAATGCAGGTACGAGGGAATATTGAGCATTTCCTGTAGATGAAAATATAAATAATATCATAGAAAATACAAATTTCTTCATTTGGATTTTTATTTTTTTAATTTTTTTAAAACACAATTTTTTTTAAAATGTATACATAGACGGCAACTCAAAATCAGATTTTCCCTCTTTTAAGAAAAATACTGATTATCAGCTTTAAGTCTTCTTTAATTATTTTCTTAATTATTAAAAACCCTGAAGTATGCGGCAATGCCGTTGAAATGGGTCAGGTAAGTAATTTAAATTATACGATTCTTTACAATACATTATTCAGTATATGCAATGAAAAATAAATTTATTTATTACTAATTTAGTGGGTATCTTATAATATAATAGAAATTTATTGAAAAGAATATATATATTATTATAACATTCTAAATAAGAAACTATTGCTTACACTGATTCTTTAAATATAATTGATTCAAGTTTAATATTGGTTTTCATTCTATTTTAAAAAACAGATCTTCTAATTTTTTTTAAAAAAATTTCATTCAATAACTAAATGATGCTGCAATTTGATTTTTAAAAACTATGTATTTATCTTTTTTTAAATTTAATTAAAACCTATTTTACATAAAATTTTTAAACTAAAGTAAAGCTAAATATGAAAAAACTAATAATATTGACCTTTATATTTGTATTTTACAATTCGACAATCTATGCTGCAGATCCTAAAGGTCTTTTAATATCTCCTTTAAAAGATTATTCATACTCATCTAAAAATCCTTCAAATCGTATATTTGTTGGAGGTGATATTGGTGCTACTTTTGGAGATTACACTCAAATAAGCATAAACCCATTAATTGGATACAGGTTTTCTAATGAAGTTTCAACCGGTCTTCAGTTTGTTTATAATCATTCCTGGCAATATATAAATAAAGATCAGGTTAACCAGACTACTCTTCAGTCAAATACTTACGGTGGAAATGTGTTTCTTCAGTATAATCCGATTCCGAGTTTTTATATGAAAGGCGAATTTGAATATGATTCCTATACCAACTATACAACCACTCAGGGTACAAAAGAAACTAATGCAGTCCCTTTTCTTTTTCTTGGTGCAGGATACAGTACTCCCCTTTCGAAAAATTCAACACTGAACGCAGGGATAAAAGTAGATGTCTTAAACAATGAAAACTCCCCTTACGAAGATTTCACACCGTTTTTCTATGTAGGAGCCGGAATAGGTATCTGATATTTTTTTACGGTTTCATCAAAAAGATCAAAAAGCTCAAAGCATTTTGATCTTTTTTTATGCAATTAATTTCTACAAATCTGAAATTTCCTATCATCTAAAATCCACGTTTTCTATTAAATATTGGTATTTTTTATAGAATCATTGCTTAATCCGGTAACAATTCCATTCTGCAATCGCAAATAACTTTCTTTGTAATATTTAACCTGTTCTTTTAAGTTTGTATTAAAATTATTTATGAAAGGTAATTTAACTCGGTGTTTGGATATGGGATCCGGACTCGTTCTTTAAACATTAGATATACAGCCTGCAGCTGTAAGTTGAGTTGCCTTTCACAATTTTAAACTCAGGAGAAATTAAAATGAACTATCTTAAAAAATTTATTATTTTCATTATTCTTTTTACCGCATTTTATTCAGTTACAAAGTCACAAACTCAATGGATAATCAGGTCAACAGGCTGTAATTTAAATTCAGTATTTTTTTATGATGAAATGAACGGATGGGCTGTGGGAGATTCGGGATTGATTATCGCCACAGCAGATGCCGGTGCAAACTGGCAATGTCTCTTTAGCGGTACTTCGCAAAGTCTGAAGAGTGTATTTTTTATAAACGGACTGACCGGCTGGGTTTCGGGTGACGGCGGAGTCATTCTTAAAACAACTAATGCCGGCAGCAACTGGCTTGCAGAATCCTCAGGGACATCCATGGGTTTGGGTGCAATACATTTTCCAACTGCGGATACAGGATATGCAGTAGGAGCAACATATGTAAAAACTACAAACGGAGGCTCAAATTGGTTTAGTGCAGGAGCTTTTACCGGAAGTGCAGTTTATTTTTCAAGCGGGTTGGTTGGATTAATTCCTAATTCAACAACTTATCTTACAAGAACCACTAACGGAGGAATTTCTTATTTTTCTACTTCCGGAGCAGGATTTCCTTCAGGCGGATTTTGCATTTCATTTTTAAATGCATCAACAGGCTGGACCGGTTCGGGTAACAGAATATTTAAAACAACTAACGGAGGAAATAACTGGACAATCAGTGTTACACCTGCATCTGTTTTCACCAAATTTTACGGGCTGGATTTTACTGATGATCTGAATGGATTTACAGCAGGGACCACAGGACAGATCTATGCATCTACGAATGGCGGTACAAACTGGGTCTCTAAATCGAGCGGTACCACTCAGGATTTGCGTTCTGTCAGCTTTATTGATGCATTTACCGGATGGATTGTAGGTGATCAGGGTACGATACTTTATACATCTGACGGAGGAAGTACATTCAGCAAACAATTAATTAAATATTCTGCACCATTTACTCAAACTCTATGGCTGTTTGATGTTCAGTTCAAAAATGAAATGACAGGGTGGAGTGTTGGAATGGATGGTTATGTAAATAAGACCACGGACGGTGGTGACAGCTGGATTACATATTCATCAGCATCATTTAACTATTTGTATTCAATTTTTTTCCCGAATGAAAATGATACCGGATGGGCTTGCGGAAGATTAGGTACAATTGAAAAAACCATTAACGGAGGAATCAACTGGGTAATTCAGCCTTCTTCTACTTCGCAGCATCTGAATTGCATTGTTGTGGATAAAACTGCTGGCGGTGTTTTGAATAATGCCATATGCGTAGGAGATAACGGAACCATACTGCGGTTTGACAGCGCCATGACGTGGACAGCAAGTGTAAGCGGTACAACTAATCACCTGAATTCTGCAGTTTTACTGGATGAATATAAAGCTGTGATTGCCGGTAATGCCGGAACAATATTAAAAACCACCGATGCCGGTAATAACTGGATTGCAAAAACCTCCGGCACAACAGAAGATCTTAAATCAGTTTATTTTATAAACAGCTCTACAGGATATGTGTGCGGGAGCTTAGGAACCATAAGAATGACAATTGACGGAGGAGATTCATGGACAGCTCAATCAAGCGGTACCACAAGCACATTGAATTCAATAGACTTTGAGGAAACTATCACAGATAATGGATACGCTGTTGGGGAAAATGGAACTATTGTTTCCACTTCAAACGGAGGCATTACCTGGAATTCTGAAGCAAGCGGTGGAACGACAAATTTATTTTCTGTTTTTGTGAAGGAAGTTCCTTCTACATCAGGTCTTTTATCTACAGTAATCAGTTCAGTCGGAAGACTTGCAAAATATATTACCAAAAAAACGGTTACAGCTCTACCCGTTGAATTAACATCATTTAATTATTCAGTATATGAAAACAATGTTGAATTAGAATGGCAGACATCAGGAGAACAAAATAATAAAGGGTTTGATATTGAAAGATCTGATGTTAATAAAGACAAATGGATAAAGATTGGATTTGTAAATGGTAATGGAAATTCAGGTTCACAGAATTACTATTCATTTTCCGATAAGAATCTGAATTCAGGGAAGTACTCTTTCAGATTGAAACAGATTGATTATAACGGTAATTATCATTATCACAATTTAAATTCTGAAGTTGTGATAGAAAACCCTGATAATTTTAAGCTTTTGCAGAATTATCCGAACCCGTTTAATCCAACTACAACCATAAATTATCAATTAACGGAAAACAATTATGTTTCATTAAAAATATATGATATTGCCGGTCGCGAAGTTTCTACATTAGTTAATGATAATCAAATTTCCGGATTTTATTCGGTAAAGTTTGACGGCAGCAGTTTATCCAGCGGCGTATATTTTTACAGGCTGAAGACAGGTTTAAAGGAAGAAACAAGGAAAATGACACTTGTTAAATAAATTTTAAATGGTGTCATGATTAATCGAAGCCGTTTCTGATATCCAGAGACGGCTTTTTGTATTTAGCATAAAAAATTCAGAAATTAGACTTTTTTAATCAAATATGAAAAATATTTTCCAAAATTAAAATTATTCAGATATCAGGTATTCCATTTGCAGATATATTTTGTATTTTTATTCCTCTAAAATATTTTTTACACTAACTGTAGTTTTTATTTTTAAACATATAAATTCCTTGTAATTGTTCGCTATCATTGGTATTTTTGCATAATTCAATTTTAAAACAGTAAATGAAAAGAACATATCAACCAAGCAACAGAAAAAGAAAAAACAAGCACGGTTTCAGGGAAAGAATGG
>CAZLOL010000071.1:0-15617 GCA_964561045.1 uncultured Ignavibacteriaceae bacterium
AGCATCTCAACTTCTTCACCTGTAAAATTCACAAACCACCTGTCAGCTCTAGCTTCAATACTTGGCAGACCTTTACCTCTCTTTGTCTCTGCAATTATAATACTTGGCTTTCCATTCTCTATCGGAAATTTGGAAAAAGCATTTTCCATATCTTCAAAATCATGCCCGTCACATGATCTTACTTTCCATCCAAATGCTTCGAACTTATCAGCAATTGGATTAAGCGGAATTAATTTTTCCGTTTCTATATTCGCCTGAAAATGATTTCTATCAACTACTGCAATTAAATTATCCAGTTTCTTAGCACCTGCTACAAGCGCAGCTTCCCATATTGAACCTTCATCAAGTTCACCGTCACCGAGTATCACTACAATTTTATTGTTCTGCTTTTTGATTTTACAATCAAACGCTACTCCGATCGCTGCGCTTAATGAATGACCGAGTGAGCCGGAATGAAATTCTATCCCGGGAATATTCCTGTTAGGATGCCAGTAAATAAAATCATTTGTCTTAAGATGATTTTTCAGCCTGTCCTTTTCAATAAAACCAATTTCAGCGAATGTTCCGTACAAAGCAGGCACATCATGACCTTTTGATAAAAACAAATAATCCCTTTCCGGATCATTCAGATTATTCTTGTTGACGTTAAGAAATTCTTTGTAAAGATATACTATCAGATCAGTGCACGACAATGAAGCGCCAATAAAGCATCCTCCGTCTGTGGACATTCGTATTATATGCTCTCTTACTCTGAAAGCTGTTTCTTTTAGATCATTTAATTTCTGTTTATCCATTTCGTTATTCGTATTCAAATAACTATTATTACATTTCAAATTTAATTCCCAACGTTTCACATTTCATGTTTGACGTCTCACGTTTGACGTTTGATGTGATGAAATCGTCTTCAGTTCTCCAAGATGATTCCTGTACCAATTAACTCCTGCATACATTTCATTAATTTTCTTTATCTCAGGTTTCCGGTCAAGCAGCATCATTATATCGCAAAGAGTAAAAATTTCATTCTCGGTGTATAGTTCATCATAAATTCTTTTAATGAATTCATAGTCTTCCTTATAATCAATTGTAAACCTGTGACTCATAGAGAAATCAAGTCCTGTTTCCCATTTTACATTACCTATTCTGAATCTTTCAGGTCTTTCCCAGATAAATGGTGTTGTATGTTCTCTTTCAAAATCTTTCTCAGCTTCCTTCCATGCTTTTTCAAGAGTTTTAAAATTTATCACTTCGACATCATTACCGTCAGGGAATGTTGCGGGATGAAGATTACTTACAAAATCAAATTTCTTTTCATTCTTTTTATAATATTCCAGAACCTGATCGATCACGTTCGGACAGATCAAAGGACAATCGGAAGGAATTTTTACTACAATATCTGCTTTATATTTCAGGGCAGCTTTGTAATGTCTGTCAAGCAGATCGGTCGGATGTCCCCTGAAAATATTTATGTTATTTGATCGGCAAAGCTCTTCTACTTCATCGTCATCATCATATATGGTGGTTGCAACTACAATCTCCTTCTTCGAAATTGAAGAAGCAACTCTTTCATACATTCTTACAAGCAAAGGCTTTTCTGCGAGCGGAAGTAAAATTTTATTCTGTAACCGGGAAGAACCCTTTCTTGCCTGAATTACAATTAGAATATTAGGCTTAATATAATTCAAATTAAATTAGACTGTCTGGTAAGTCAGATTAAATTTATCTTTATTATCTTTTGGTGAATAATTTCTTTCTTTGACCGGTTCCTCTTTGAGAACCTTAAGACAGATATCAGCAATGATTTTAGCAGACTTTCCTTTGTTCTGTATAGGTATAAGCTGTTTGAGATCCTCCAGATCAAATGCAGAATATACTTTTTTCCCCAAAATCATACCAACATAGACTACAGTAGAATAATGTGTAATTAATATATCACAATTAGCAATCATCTCATTTGTATTTCCCTCTGAAAAGATCAATGATCCGGGAGCATATTTGTTTATTTCTTTTGTTGCTCTGTCAACTTTTTCATTCGGATGTAGCTTGAAGATTATTTTTTTTCCTTCTGAAAGTCTGACTGCATTTTCGATGAATTTCTTTCTGTTCTCATATTTATATGTTTCTCTCGAATCAGAGCTGCAGACAAGCGTATAATTTTTATAAGGAAAATCATTATTAAGGAATTCAGCGCAGTTATCAAAATTAGGAATGCCTGTTACAATTATTTTTTCCGGCTTTATTCCTTTGCGTATAAACAGATCTCTATAACCTTCCGAAGCGACACAAAAATAAGTATAATAATCGGATAAACCCGTTGTAGCTGTACCTCCGAAGTATCTTGGTATTTTAACTTTTTTTACAAGATGATAAAATATGTTTTCCGGATCTGTCATTCCTTCCTGCACCATAACCATTTTCTTCTTCCTGATATTTTTCGGCATGATCAGATCACTGCACACAACAACAAGATCATAGTTATTTTTTTCACCCCGGTAATCTATAGCAAGATCATTATCCCGGAGATATGATTCGGTTTGCTTCCGGAATTTTCCCCCTAAAACGGAGAAGTCAAGAAATCCGAGCTTCGCAGCAACTCTTTCCGCGCCGTCCGAATAATAAGCTGTAAAAAAATGCTCTTGCGCGGAAAGGCACTTCGATATCTGATGAAGCATAGTAGTTTGGTTCAGAGAACCGCACATATATAGTATCTTTTTTCCTTTCATGTTTTTGTAAATTAATCAAATATAAGATTTTAAGATACAATAAATTTAATGATATTATATTAATAAAATGTAAAAAAATAGTTTACTGAATTTGTTAAATTTATAAATTCACTATTGCACAGAGTTTCTGATCTTAATTTATATTAGCTTGGTTTGTTTGGGAAAAAGTTGTTTAACCTTAAATTAGGTGAGTCTGAATTAATTATATTGAATTAATTTTTATTTGTTTCTGAGATTTATTCTGAATTCAGTTCCGATTGAAGGTTTGCTGATTATCTCAAAAGAAGAATTATGTGAGTCAAGAATTTTCTTCACTATGCTCAATCCAAGACCATAGCCTGATATTTTTTTATCCCTTGATTTGTCAATTCTGTAGAAAGGTTCAAATATTTTATTAATTTCTTCCTTTTCTATTCCTCGTCCTGAATCTTTAATGTTTATGAATGTTTCATTTGAATCATCCGGATTTTTCCTGACAAATATTTCCACAGGCTTTCCATCTGAATACTTCACCGCATTGTCAATAATATTCCTGAGAGCCGTTTCGATTTTTTTCCTTTCAATTATTACTTCGAGTTTGTCATTTTCAGAATTAATATTTATTATAGTATCATTGAATTTTGAGACAACAGACCTTATCAGAGAAATAATGTTAACTGTCTCAGGAGCTGAACTGCCGTTCTTATTTTCTTCCCTGTAAGTTTCAAGCAAACCCGAAACCATCGTTTCCATTTCTTTTACATCCTCATGTATTTTACTTTTGATCTTCTCATCTTCTACAAATTCATTTGCAAGCTTTATTCTTGTCAAAGGGCTTCTTAATTCATGAGATACGTCAATAAGCAGAGATTCTTTGGATTTTAACATGTTTGAAATGCTGTCTTTCATTTCATTGATCGAATCAGCGAGTTTACCTAATTCATCATTACTTTTCACTTCTAGTTTTGTATCAAAATTTCCCGCACTGATCTGTACGACTGCATCCGACAATTTTTTTATCGGACCGAATATCCACCGCAGGGAAAAATATAACAATGAAGCTAAAATCGTGATCATTATTATCAGGGGAATTATGACCTTTTCCAGATTAAGCTCTTCTCTCGGCATAGGAGGCGAAAAGATAATATAACCGCTTCCGGTATTTAATATTTCGTAAAACCGCTTGCCTGTCCGTATAGTAAATTTTTCTTTATTATTATCAAATCCTGATTCACTTCTCAGATCATTTATTGACGGAACATCAGGGCTGCTTGTCCATTTTGAATTTGCCGTCTCATATCTGACATTCAAACCCATTCCGCTTAATATATTTCTTGCCTTCATAGTATCCGGCGGATCACCGATATCTTTAATAAAGTAATCATTGAACATGTAAGAGAGCTTATTCGGTGGACGGAACGGTCCTCCTTCAAAACTCATTCTGATAATAAAACCTATTGATGCATTTACCAGAATGATAAATACAATAATCAGAATTATAAGTTTTAAAAATATTGAGAAGTTAATTTTCTTCAGGCTCTGCATAAAAAATATATCCTATCGACTGTACGGTTTTAATGAACTGATAGTTTTTCAGCTTTAGTTTATTTCTTAATCTTGAAACCATTACATCAATGCTTCTGTCATAATACTGCCAGGTTGTACCTTTCATTTTTTGCATCACCGTATCGCGCGACAGGACCTTTCCGTTATGCCTTGAGAATAATAAAAGAAGATCAAACTCTGTTGACGTAAGCTCTATTTCTTTCTTATTGAATTTCACCATTCTGCTGGATTCGTTTATCTCCAGGTCTTTAAACCGGATCCTGCTTTCAGATACAAGCTTTCCGTCAGATCTTCTGAAAACGGACTGAATTCTGGCGACCAGTTCTCGCGGTTCAAACGGTTTTGCAAGATAATCATCCGCCCCGAGTTCCAGACCGACTATCTTATCGGTTGTTTCACCTCTTGCCGTCAGCATAATAACCGGTACCTGATTCGTTTTCCGAAGCTCCTTCAGTGTTTCGAATCCATCCATTTCCGGAAGCATAAAATCCAGTATGATAAGATCATACAGGTTATTCTTAAGATGCTTTAATGCATTTACGGGATTATCAAAGGATTTTGTTGTGTAATTATATTTTTCGAGGTAATCTTTTAAAAGATCTGTGAGCTTATTATCATCATCAATGATAAGAATGTTTTTCATTTGCCTGGTTATGAATTAAGTTAAATGATAAGCAAGGAGCTGATACTCCTTGCTTTTTTAAGGATATTTTTATTACCTGTCTTCTCTCTTGTTTCCCGGTCTATCCATTCTGTCATGAAATTTTCCTTTCATTTCCTTCATTGCATCAATTGCCTTGATCCTTTGTTCAGGTGTCAGAAGATCATGGAACTCAATCAGTTTATCCATCATAAAATCCTTCATTTCCTGCATGTTCTGCTCGCGTTTCTGATCAAGCTGCTTCAGATTGTTCTTATTCATATTATCTTTTTTGAATTCATTTGCAAACTCTTCCATCATTTCTTCCCTGCTGTCTTTCTTTGCTTCCATTCTTTCCTTTATCTGATCTTTGATTCTTTCTACCCTGGCTTTCTGATCGCTGTTAAGATCGAGTTTCTCTGCGATCATTCCCATTATGAATCCTTCAGGACCGTCCCTGAATTTCTTCTTTGCATGCACTATTCCGATCACTGAAGTCAGTATAAATATAATGACTAAGACCGGTAAGATGAATTTCAATTTTCGTAACCTGCAGGTTTTTCTTTCTGATGTCTTTTTATCAGGCTGATTGTTTTCCTGATTAATGATTTCTGTGTTGTTCATTTTATATCTCCTTTGTTTTTTAATTCATACAAATATACGGGAAGTTCGTTGCGGAGATGTATTGGAAATGTAAATCTTTGTAAATTGCAAATATAGACGAAGTTCATTTAAGAAGCATCATCTTCTTAGTCTCGCTAAATTCAGCCGCTGAAAGTTTGTAATAATAGAGCTCCTGATGAAGTTTTGCATATTCCCCAGATCTGAACTCCTGCAATTCCCATATTATTCCAGTTTTCACCGTTATCGGTTGATTTATAAACTCCGTTATCAGCTGCAGCATAGACGATATTATTTTCTCCGAAGCTGTAATCATTTACAGTTCCGGCGTGAGGACCGTTTGTATGTGTCCAGTAGTTTGACTGACAATAGGAAGAAAGAGGATTTAATAAAAGCAGGAGAAGAATATTTAAAATTGTCCGGTTCATAACATTATAAATTTTACGGCATCAATTGTACACTCTGCAATAAACTAATTCAGAAAGATCACACCCAAAGAAAGCTGCAGTCCGCCGACATCATTGATGGTGCTGTACTGAAGGCTCTGAACTCCGTCACCTACCACAGGAAGATAATAATAGTTGAAGTTGACGTTCATAGACATGCTTTTATTCTGCCTGAAGCTGACTCCGAAACCTGCATAGCCACCGAATGCAAAGTGTGTCTGTGTATTTGCGAAAGCAGCGAAGTAGCTTTCGTTATAAGGATTTGTAAGAACAAGTGCAGGCGCAACTCCGATATTAAAAATAGGAAGGAAATCGCCGTCGATATCGTCTTTAAATAATTCTTTCCTGATCCCTGCGCTCAGCGGTATCATGAAGACCCTGTTGATCTTGTTTACTACGACTGAATTTCCGAATACATCAAAGCGCTCGATCTCTCTTTCATCCGTGACTCCGGAGACTGAAATGCTGAATACCAGGTCTGTTGTTTTACCTAAAGATGAATATAATCCCGCATAAGGTCCGAACCCGTTCTCGCCATAATTCAGACCGAGACTCCAGCTGTTTCTTTTTTCATTTTTTACTTTCTTATATTTGATTGTATCCTGTGAGTAAGAGAGGGTTGAAT
The DNA here is from genome assembly GCA_964561045.1 of uncultured Ignavibacteriaceae bacterium. GTDB lineage: Bacteria > Bacteroidota > Ignavibacteria > Tepidaquicellales > Tepidaquicellaceae > JAGPCH01. Next base: position 6,598 of record CAZLOL010000071.1, read on the forward strand.
AACCGGTCAGCATCAGACAAATGAGAATTAATGATACATTTATTCTCTTCATAATAGTTGTATTTGTTTATTGTTTAAAGAAAGTTAATTAATTAATTTTTGATTTAAAATTCCAAACACAATTGACGGATAAAAGATTTACCAGGATCAGGAATGTAGTTGAAAAAAGGCAGAAGAATTTTACAATTGTTCTTGAGAATATTCACGATCCGCATAATGTCAGCGCGATATTGAGAAGCGCTGATGCCGTAGGAATTGATAAAGTTTTCCTTATATATAACACAAATAAATTTCCGAAGATCGGAAAGACATCTTCCGGAAGCGCAAAAAAATGGATAACTCTCGAAAGGTTCAGTAATGTGAAAGATTGTTTTGATAAATTGAAATCTGAAAAGTATAAGATTTATTCCACTCATTTAAGCGAACATAAAAAGAATTTTTCTTTGTATGAACTGAATCTGACCGGGAAAATCGCTTTAGTATTCGGCAACGAACATACGGGTGTTTCGGAAGAAGTTAAGGAAATGAGTGACAGAAATTTTATGATACCGATGTACGGAATGATACAGTCTCTGAACGTTTCTGTGGCTGTTGCAGTAAGTCTTTATGAAGCATTGAGACAAAGAGAACTGAAAGGAAAGTATGTCCGTTCGGATTACACAAAATTGGAATTGAATGAAAAAATTAATAATTATGTAAACAGATAAATATTATGAAAAAACTTGATGATGTTATTAAAACTCTAAATATTTACAAATCCGAAGTATTCAAAAACTATAATTTAAAACAGTTAGGTGTTTTCGGATCATTAGTAAGGGGGGAAAACAGCGTAAATAGTGATATTGATATGATTGTTGAATATAATATTACACCGGATCTCTTAAAATATATAGAATTGGAAAATCATTTGGAAAAAATATTAAACACTAAAGTGGACTTAAAAATAAAGAATTCAATAAGACCTGAATTGAAAAGTGATATACTTAGAGAAGTAATTTATTTATGAAAAGGAAATTTACATTTTTTATTAATGATAAATTGGAAAGTATAGATAGTATTTCGGAATTTATTGCAGATATGGATTATCAAAAGTTTACAAATGATGATAAAACTTTAAGTGCTGTCATTAGAAAGATTGAAATAATAGGAGAAGCAACTAAGAACATTCCTTCATCAATTACAGACAAATATAAAAATGTTCCCTGGGCTGATATGGCTAAAATGAGAGATAAAATTATACACTCTTATTTTGGAATAGATCACTTGACAATATGGAATGTTGCTAAAATCAGATTTCCTGAAATGAAACCCGAAATAGAAAGTATATTAACCGATTTAAGAGAAGATAATAATCAACAAAATTTGTTTTAAAATAACTTTTAAAATTAAATGCTCCCATTATATCTGACCAAAGAACTGAATCTTAAACATTTGAATAATTTCCTGCTTATCTCAGGACCGTGTGTGGTTGAGTCAAAATCTATTGTATTTAAAACCTGCGATACACTTAAGAAAATTACTGATAAGCTGAAGATCCCGTTCATATTCAAATCTTCTTATATAAAAGCCAACAGGACATCTTCAGATTCTTTCAGAACTATAGGAGTCGATAAAGCACTTTCTATACTGGCAGACCTTAAAAAAGAATTTGATGTGCCGGTGTTAACGGATATTCATTCTGAGATTGAAGTTGAGATAGCTGCAGAAGTTGCTGATGTTCTTCAGATACCTGCTTTTCTCTGCCGTCAGACAGATCTTCTGGAAGCAGCAGGTGAAAGCGGTAAGATCGTGAATATTAAAAAAGGTCAGTTCCTTGCTCCTGGCGATATGAAATATCAGGCGGAGAAAGTCTCTGCAACCGGCAACAAAAAGATATTTCTTACAGAGCGAGGCACAACATTCGGGTACAATAATTTAGTTGTTGATATGAGGGGACTTGTGATAATGAGAAAATCCGGGTATCCGGTTATATTTGACGCAACGCATTCGATACAGATGCCTTCGAAAGATAAGGGTGTCAGCGGCGGAAACCCTGAGTTCATTCTACCGCTTGCAAGAGCAGCAGCAGCAGTCGGGGTGGATGGATTTTTCATTGAAACACATCCCGATCCGAAAAAGGCATTGAGCGATGCAAGCAGTATGATGAAGCTTGACAGGATGGAGAACCTGCTTTTGCAGCTGAAGGAAATCGATCTAAACTCTAAAAAATATAATAATTCTTAATAATAGAAAATATTAAGATTAATATTAAAGAGTGAATGTTTCTGAAGATACAAAAATTGCAGGAAAATTTACTGAAGCTGTAAGAAAAATGTTTGATCATAAAGCATTATTTTATATTGTTCATTTTCCGGATGATTAGATCCGCATTCATACAGAGAAGCAGATTTTAATTATACAAATCCAATTGTTAATGAAATACTTATGCATAGATTAGAAATCAAACCTTAATTTTAATGACATTAAAAACTTCCCTCCGTTCCGAAAAAATAAAACCGGTTTACTATGCAGGAATTTTTTTGATTGCGCTTTCAACGCTGCTTCTTGAATTTTCCCTGACACGCGTATTATCAGTTTCATTATGGTATCATTTTGCTTTTATGGTAATAAGTGTTGCTCTTCTGGGGTTTGGTGTCAGCGGAGTAGTGCTTTCACTCAATAAGAGGCTAAACACAATGGAAACCGGCAAACTGCTGTCGTTCCTTTCAATATTTTACGGAGCAAGTGTTATCATTTCATTTATATTAATGAACAGGATACCGTTCGATCCTTTCAGTTTGCTGACAGATCCTGTACAATTTCTGTATCTGCCTTTATATTATCTACTGATCACAATTCCTTTCTTCTTTGCAGGACTTATAATTTCAATATTACTTTCACGGTTCAAGACAGATATTCCAAAGCTGTATTTTTTCGATCTCTTAGGAGCCGGACTTGCCTGTGCTGTATTTGTTCTGATAATGCCCGGGCTTGGAGGAAACGGGAGCATAGTCATTGTTTCGGCAATTGCTTTCTTTGCAGCTGTTTTGTTTGCATTTGAAAATTATAAAGTAATTGCATTAATCTCCTCCGTACTTCTTATTATTGCCCTTACATTCCTGATCAATCCGGATGAAAGGTTTCCGATAAACGTAACGGCTAACAAGATCTACGGCAATTATATAAAATCACGGCCTGATCTGAAAGTAAGAACTGACTGGAACACTTTTTCCAAAATAGATGTGATGGTAGATGAAGAAAAAGCCGAAGACGGATATGATTTATATCTTGCCATCATTGATGCGGGAAATGCCACGACAAATATTCCTAACGTAAAATCGCTGCCGGTTCAGACCAAGCCTGCTGATGCTTCCAATCTCGCTTATGCGCTTAAAGATTCTGCTGAAAAAGTATTTATTATAGGATCAGCCGGAGGCGGAGAGATTCTTGCAGGTTTGTATAAAAATGCAAAGAACATTACGGCAGTTGAGATCAACGGAATATTAAATGATTATTTAAAGAATGATCTTTCATACTGGACAGGTCCATTAGTTAAAAACAACAAGAATGTAAATCTGATAACAGATGACGCGCGCTCAGTACTTTCATCGAAAAGAATCGCCTATGATGTGATCATATCTGCTCATACCATTTCCGCCTCAGCAGTATCCAGCGGCGCCATGAGCATGGTGGAAAATTATATACTTACAAAGGAAGCCGTAAAAGAATATCTGAATCATCTTGAAAAAGACGGGGTGCTGTACATTTCAAGACCCGAGACTCAGATTCCGAAACTGATAAATACGCTCAGGCAGGCAAGATTTGAGAACAGTATGGGACTGGAGGACAGCAAAAAGAATTTTATTATATTCAGAAGACCGCCGAATACCTTTGAAAGTGATAAGAGTTTTCTTGCAGGAGTGCTTTATAAGAAAAATGGTTTTTCCGCTCTTGAAGTTATTGACATAAGACAGGAAGCCAGCTCACTGAATATGGATATTATGTATGACCCTCTCTCTGCTCAGGATAATTATTACAAGCAGCTTATAGAATCTGATAACATCTATGATTCAGACAGCAAATACCAGCCGGCAACAGATGACAGGCCTTTCTTTGATCAGAATATAGGATTTTCAAATCTGTCTCTTCAGGGAATAAGAGAAACATTCTCCCAGGATGATAAGGCAATTCTGGCTCTTAAAGACAAACCTGTTGCTGAGACGACTCTGCTTGCAATTCTGATACAGTGCATTTTCATTGCGGGAATGCTGATATTATTGCCTTTAAAATTCTTTAAGAAAGAAGATTCTTCGATCAAACCAATAAAAGAGAATTCAAAAGAATTCTTAATGGATAAAAAATATCTTATCTATTTTGCCTGTCTGGGTCTGGGATATATAATTCTGCAGATATGCATGATACAGAAGTTCACTCTTTTTCTCGGACAGCCGGTAATCACGCTGCTGACTGTTGTATCAACAATGCTCGTTGCATCCGGAACCGGCAGTCTTGTTTCGGCAAAATTTTACAAGAGCAAATTAAGAAATCTATACATTATTTTCGGCATCATTGCATTACTGTCATTATTAATAGGAATTTTGAATCCGTATATCTTCAGTTCTCTCGTGAGGATGGAACTGCACTGGAGAATTATCATATCAGCACTGATAATTTTTCCCCTCGGATTTTTTATGGGAATGCCCTTCCCGCTCGGGATGTCTCTTATTCTTCCGGGTGAAAAGAGATTTGTTTCATTTGCATGGGGAGTTAACGGATTCTTTTCAGTAATAGGAACAGTTTCAGCAATCATTCTTGCAATGTCATTTGGATTCAGAATTGTTTTTATTATTGCAGCTATAATATATATTATTGCAATGATACTGATAATCGGAAGGCATAAAAGAATTTCAGTATTACAGGTATAAACTGATTTATTAATATATTTTTAAAATTGTAAACACAAACATATCATATGGAAGATCATTACAGAAAAAAAACCCTGGCTATTGTCGTCGGAGGAGGTCCGGCACCTGGTATTAACGGGGTTATAAGATCAGTGACTATAGAGGCGATCAACTCCGGACTGGATGTTTTCGGAATTTATGACGGATTTGAACATCTCAGCAAAGGTGATTCGACTCATTTTACCGAACTTAAAATTGAAGATGTTTCAAGGATACATTTTACGGGAGGAAGTATTCTGCAGACATCAAGAGTAAACCCTGCCAAAAGCAAGGAAATGCTTGATGCTTCTCTGAAAGCGCTGACGCAGCTTTCAGTAGATTATCTGATTACAATCGGAGGAGATGATACGGCAACCAGCGCTTATAAAATTGATCAGCTTGCAAAAGGTCAGATTCAGGTTGCGCATGTTCCGAAAACAATTGATAATGATCTGCCGCTCCCGGGAAATATGCCGACATTCGGATATCAGACTGCAAGAGATTTTGGGTTTCATATTGTGCAGTCACTGATGGTGGATGCAGCTACAACAAGGAGGTGGTATTACGTAGTCACCATGGGTCGTAAAGCCGGACATCTTGCTCTTGGAATAGGCAAAGCTGCAGGAGCAACTTTAACAATTATCGGGGAAGAGTTCAGGAATAAAACCATAAGCTTTGAAACGATCTGCGATATCCTTGAAGCATCAATTATAAAAAGAATGGCTCTCGGAAATGCTTACGGAGTTGCAGTGCTTGCAGAAGGAATTATTACAAGGATAGATGAACAGGAATTAATAAATCATCCTTATGTAAATCTTGAAAAAGATCTGCATGGTAATATAAGATTATCTGAAATAGATATCGGCAGAATTACAAAAGATGAAGTAAGAAGAAGGCTTCGGGAAAGAGGTCTTAATATAACAATTGTAAACAAAGACATTGGGTATGAATTAAGATGCGCTTCTCCCATTCCGTACGACTGTGAATATACGCAGGATCTGGGATATGCCGCAGTCAGATATCTTTTGAATGACAATTCAGGAGCAATCGTAACGGTTGATAAAGGTCAGCTTATTCCCATCAAGTTTGAAGATATTATTAATTCCGAAGGAAGAATAAACACGAGAGAGGTTGATGTGGATTCTGACAGCTATCAGGTTGCCAGACAATATATGATACGTCTTGAAAAAAGTGACTTCGAAGAAATTAAAAATGTAGCGCGGCTTGCTTTGATAGGAAATATGAAGACTGAAGATTTCATTGAGAAGTTCAAATACCTGATCAACGATCCTCCGGTAAAAGAGAAAGCAGAAACTCAGAATAAATAGCATTTAATGTTTCACAGGAGTTGTTTTTAATAAATATGCGAAATGAAAATTCTTAACTAATCTGCACATATCTCTTCTTTGCAGAGAAGGTTTTGAAATGGTTATTGAATTGAAAATATACTTTTGTATTGCTTCAGATTTCATTTAGAATTATTTCTATAAATAAAAAAATTTTATGAAAATAGGTATATTAACAAGCGGGGGGGATTGCCCGGGGCTGAATGCCGTGATCAGGGCTATAGTCAGAAAAGCAGATCTGATGAAATATGAAACTATAGGGATTAAGAACGGATGGAAAGGGATCTTCGATGAAAGTTATATTCATTTAAATCTGACTTCAGTAGCCGGAATAATAAACCGCGGAGGTACAATACTGGGAACTTCACGCTTCAGCCCCTTTCAGGAAAAAGACGGCAAAGATAAACTCCTTCATAAAATTTCAAGGGAGGGATTCGATACCATCATTTCAATTGGCGGTGAAGGGTCAATGCATATTGCTCAAATGGCGTTTGAGATGGGAATAAAAGTAGTTGGTGTTCCAAAAACTATTGACAACGATATTTACGGTACAGATTATACATTCGGATTTGATACAGCAGTAGGAATTGCCACCGAAGCAATTGACCGGCTGCATACAACAGCTGAATCACATCACAGGATAATGATACTTGAAGTGATGGGAAGACATGCAGGCTGGATTGCTCTTTACAGCGGTATGGCAGGCGGAGCAGATGTAGTAATCATCCCTGAAAAGAAAATTAAAATTGATGATGTTCTTAATGTACTCAACAGCCGTTATAAAAGAGGAAAGCTCTTCTCAATTATAGTCATTGCAGAAGGCGCTAAATTCGAAGATCCGGAAGTTTCAATAGATTCAGCCGGTAAGAAACTGGATGACTTCGGAAGAGTGCGGCTTGGGGGGATAAGTCATTATCTTGCGGAAGAAATAGAAAACCGTACGGGGTTTGAAACGAGATCTACAATTTTAGGATATGTACAGAGAGGCGGAGTTCCCTCTTCATTTGACAGAATGCTCGGCACCCGCTTTGGCATATATACAGTTGAAATGATAGCAGCGGGAAAATTCGGAAGAATGTGCGCTCTTCAGGGAAATGATATGACGGATATTACAATTAAGAAAGCAATCAGCAAACTAAAGACGGTTGATATGGATATCTATAAAGCCGCTCAGGTATTTTTTAAATAAAAGATCAGGCTGCGCGTGTACACCCGGATTTACAATGAAGCAGATTCGGATTTTTCCACTTTTGCAATATTTGAGCACACTAATCAAAAGAAAATAAATGAAGGATAAACACGAAGTTCACTCAAGCGGACTGCTCACAAAGCTCGGACTCTACACCGCAATACTTATTGTGATAAGTTCCATGATAGGATCCGGTATTTTCAAAAAAGCCGCGCCTATGTCAATGGATCTTCAGTCAGGCGGACTGATACTGCTGTGCTGGGTGATTGCAGGTGTTGTAACACTGATCGGAGCGGCAACCAATGCAGAGATCGCGGGAATGATCGCAGCTCCCGGCGGTCAGTATATTTATTTCAAGGAAATGTACGGAAAGGCATTTGCATTTATTTACGGCTGGTCCTGCTTCTCTGTAATTCAGTCTGCTTCCATAGCTTCGATTGCTTACGTGTTTGCCGAATCTGTTAATGCTGTAATACCATTGCCTCATCTGAGTGATTCCATGGAACAGATCTCGCTGCTCGGAATATTTTATCCTTTTGCGAGCTTCGGCGTAAAAGCCCTAACAATAATTACAATAGTTTTTCTAACGACGGCAAATTATCTCGGCGTAATATTCGGCGGGTTTATCAGCAATGTCTTTACGACCTTGAAAGTACTTGGGATACTGATAATAATTTTTCTGGGATTGACATTAAGCGGAGGCTCTGTGGAAAACCTGAGTCCGCTGGGAGAAAATCCTGCTGCGCAATACGGCTCTTCACTCGGATTATTCGGCGCGATGTTTGCAGCAATGCTCGGAGCTTTCTGGGCTTATGACGGCTGGAATAATATCGGATATCTCGGCGGCGAAGTAAAAAATCCGAAGAGAAACATCCCGCTTGCTCTGTTTATTGGTGTCGGCACAGTCATGTTAATTTATTTGCTTACAAATTTTGTGTATCTGTACGTAATGCCCGTAAATGAAATGATGGAAATTGCGAATAAGGAAAATACTATTATAGCCGTGGAAGTCCTGAGAAAATTTCTGGGGAACGGAGGAGCGTTTTTTATATCCGTATTAATTATGGTTTCAACTTTCGGAACAACTAACGGAACAATACTTGCTTCATCAAGAATTTACTTCGCTATGGCAAAGGATCATCTCTTTTTCAAATCAGCCGGCAACATTCACCCGAAATTTAAAACGCCTTATACATCCCTTATCATGCAGGGTATCTGGTCATGCCTGCTTGTACTTTCAGGAACATTTGATCAGCTGACTGATATGCTCATTTTTGCTTCGTTCATATTTTACGGAGCCGGAGCATTCGGAGTATTTATTCTGAGAAAGAAAATGAAAGAGGCACACAGACCTTATAAAGCAATGGGATATCCTGTTGTTCCTTTTATATTTGTTCTATTCTGCCTTACGCTTGTAGTCGTAACGATCATACAAAACCCGCGCGACGCCGGTATCGGACTTGCGTTAGTGCTGAGCGGGATTCCTTTTTATATTTTCTGGAACAGGAAGAGTTCGAAGAGTTTATAGAGTTTGTTGAGTTTGTAGAGTTTATAGAGTTTGTT
>CAZLOL010000072.1:0-5592 GCA_964561045.1 uncultured Ignavibacteriaceae bacterium
ATGATTTTCAATTTATTTTCTCCGGGAATCAGTTCAGGGAAAAATACAACAGATTTCAAAGTATTTTCTGAAACATCTTTTGTATTGTTAACCAGCTCCCTCAATGATGAATTTAAATTACCGCTGATAAAATGCGGAATATACCTATCATTAAGCCGCAGATAATACTGAGAAGAATCATTTGATCTTGAATCAATTTCTGCAATTTTCATATTAATTTTCAATTCCGGTTTAAGACTGACATAATCACCGCTTTGTATCAGTCGCCCGTCACTGAATATATCAATATCCGCTGTTGTGATGACAGGAAGCAATCTGAAATTCACATAATGGATATTATTAAATGTATAAGTTTCATTGTTCTGTCCTTTTGGAATTATTTCAACAGCTAACTGTGCCTGATTATTTACCATCCTTATATAAGGGACATTGACTTTACCTCTGTAAATTGCTGAACTATCAACGCCTATTTCCTTATTTACGGTATCTGAGGTTATAAAATTCAGCTTTGAAACATAATTTTTATACACATTAACAATTACACCGGGAACTTTCACACTTCCTGCATTATAATAATTGAACTTGTACTTCAACTCCTGGCCGACAGTCATTACAGAATCATACTGAATAAATGAATTCAGATCAGGAATTATTTCCGGAGGCTGCGTATAATTGACCTTTATAGAATTGAATACCGGAGACTGCAATCCGGAAAGAGTATCTATTGTTAGTTTTGAAACAAGATTCAGTTTAGGGTACAGGTATGCATTTATGCTGCTCAGATCTGTAAAGCTGCTTGATGTAATATTTGAGAATAAAAGAACAGGCAGTTCATTTCTGTCAATTCCGTAAACATCAAACTTTATCCCGGAGCCGTTTAAAATTACATTCTGCCACGAGAAATCTTTCCAGCTGTTTGCCGGTCCGATAATGTTTGAAACTGTACCATTGGTTCTTTTAAATATTTTAGTCATTGTTCTGAAAGATTCTATCCATGCTGTATTATATTTATGTGATTCTTCTGCAACATCAGAAACAAGAGCATTTTTATATCCAATAAAACTCCATGTGTCAAAAAAACCTGAAGTAAATGAATCTATTTTTGTAGATCCAAATGAAAAAAATCTGCTTCTTGCAGTCGGAGTAAAAGGCATCCCTCCCCCAACGTATGCAGCATTTAGACCAAGTAAATAATGTGTTGAATCAAATGTATCCAGAAAGCTCACAACGGAATCGGAAGAATTAGCAAAATTCATTTTTATATTTTTATGCTGCAGTATTTTCCCGTCTGTTTTTCTTACTTTAAGAAGATTTAAACCCGTATTACTGCCGGCATCAATATGAATGCTTTTATCCAGTACGCTGAAGTAAGAAGCTTCAGTGCCGTTACTTCCTAATGATCTTGAAAGGACAGTTCCGGAGAACTCATTCAGTTTGATACCGCCTGAACTGAATGAAGTGTTACTGTAATCCAGTTCACTGAACTGCTGTGATTTATTCTTATATATAAGTGCATTTGAATCCTGATATATTGCTTGTTTAGAATCTGTCAATACAGGATTATATCTGAATACCTGATACATAGACCAGCCTGAAGAATCATTGTCAATTATCGAATTTGTTCTCCAAAAATATAAAACATTTGTATCTAATACCGGAAGGAGAGTTCTGAACTTAGTCACTACTCCTGTTATATTGTTATTATTTATAAAAGATTTTTTTACAGGTGAATTGAAATTTAATGTAGTGTCCAGATCCATGAGCAGCTTTATAGTCCTGTTTCCTTTCACTATGAATGGATTTAATCCTACTAATTCCACACTGTCCGTTTTTATTACAGAATTGTTTACAGGCTTGAATGGAATAAACGTAATATTCCTTGTATTTACTGTTACCGAAAGGACATTATCATTTCTGTTTTCATTTGGATTCAGGTTCAAATGATCAAGGATAAGATTAATGCTGTATATTCCTGATTTGTTAAATGCAAAACTGAATTTAACTGAATCTGAATATTTAAAATTCTTCAGAGTAGTATCCCGTACAAGATATGAGGTATTATTTGAAAGTATCTCAAATCTTATTTTACATGAATCGCTATGCAGACCAAAATTTTTCGGATAAGCCGTGAATGTGACAGGTTCATTAACAGTCGGTGAAACATTTGTCAGCTTATAGTCATTGCCGCTGATGGAATACTCAGGAATTATCGGTAAAAGCAGTTTTGCAGCAGGATCCCCTATCAAATTATAACAATTGATTGTATGCCTTGATGAAAAAATTGCAGAATCTTTTCTGATAGTGTATATGGCACTTGAAAAAACATCACCAATCCTTCTAATCGAATCTTTTGCAAATGCTTTATACAAATTAGTATTAAGCTGGCTTCCTGCGTATACAAAACCCCAACCTGATGTTCCGACAAATCCAATAGCTCCTTTGTTTGTCATATTCATGAATCTTTCTCCGAAAACTCTGAAATCCGGTTCAGCGGTTTTACCGGTATAACATGTCATGCTGAATATATATGGAAATTTTCCATTGAAATTAGAAAGTACATTTGGATCTGTCATACCTATCTCCCAGTCCTGACTTCCTGCGTGACCCATAAAATTAATAGTAAGAGTACCTCTGTTGATCTGATTCTTTATGGAATCTGCATAATTATAAGTTTGATTGCCATACAGGTCATTTCTGAGTATTCGTACAGGATTTCCCGAGATAGGCGGAGGTAAGATATATGGGATTATAAGTGAATCATTTAATGGAAGAAAAGTTGACTGTTCGGAAACATCAACTCCACCGGCAATAAAAGTAAAACTTTTATCCCATGAAGCGGGATTCTGTGATTCATATGTAGCAATATTATCAACCATATTCTGAGCATCAGCAGTAGTATAAGCAGGCAGTCTTCCTATTGAAATATTAGTATAATATGTATAACCGGCTCCGTTCATGTTGGCAAAATAATTGTCCGAAGGAGGGTTTCCGTAAACAGGAACATAATTCTTATAATATATTGATGATGCAGAATTTTTCTTCGGATCAAGAGAACCTCTGCCAAGCAAACAAAGATATTTTATTCTTGGAGTCTCCCAGTTGTAATAAACATGTTTCACAAAATTTCTGACGGCAATCGGATCTTCTATACCATAATTAAAAATATCATATATGTCACTGATCTCAGCTTTTGTAACTCTGAAATTATCTTTAACCTGCCTGTAATTTTTTAATTGTGCTGCCTGCGATTCAAAAAGAGTATTATAAATGAGTAAGTAATCGACACCATTTGACGCAGAGACGAGATCCGGTACCTGCTTTTGCACAATTTTCAGAGGCTTTTTGGTTATGTTCTTATTTATTACTTCAAATTTACTGTTGATCTTTCCTGAAAACATCAAAGTATCGGCGTTGTTTGTAAAAGAAGTAATTTTAATTCCGTTGTTTACATCATAAATATTTATGGGATTTCCCGCTGCATAACCGCTGAGTTTAAAGATATTTGAAGTCGTGTCACTTCCGCTTAATGTCAATAATGCCTGATTATTCCTGAATTTAAATAACTTAGGATAATTGATATCAAACAGATCTATATACATATAGCCGTAAGGAGCAAAAGCACCATTGCTTGTATAAGTTACCGAAACTGAATTCACGGCTGAATTCGAAAGCAGTGAACTTGAAAATGTAATAGTGGAATCAATCTTCTTAAAATCATTTACGGTAATTGTAGATACTGTATTTCCGTTTATTTTAACTGCAATAGTATGCTCATTGAAGACTCCTGTTGTCATATTCTGAGGATAAGCAAATATCCTGACAGATGCATTTTGAGGAACTGTATATAAAAGGGGTAAGGAAAAAGTATCGGAAAGAGACTGACCGTGACCTATAAGAGCCCAGTACCAACCTTCACCTTTGAATTTCTCATTGGTGAAATTTCTGAAATCATTACCATTGAAATTCTCACCAATAGTATAAATCTTATCTTTTTCCAGATGTACATTACTGTAGAAAAAAGGCTGAGGATATGTTGTCGGTGAAGTATATGAAGAATTTATCATTCTCTGCCCGTCAGCGCCTCCCCAGTCTATCCAGTAAGCATTAGTATCAGAATAAAGATTAAAATATTCATTTAAAGTATATGAAAGGACATTGTCTTCAGAATATACCTTGGTCAGACCTCCGTAATTTCTGTTTCCGTAAAAATCAAAATAATCACTGACATCAAAAGTCCCGTCATCTTCTCCCTGGAAAAAAATCGGTATCTCATTTCCTTTATAATAAACTTTGACAGTTCTCGGATCAAGTCCGGCAGTGCTTATTCCTGCATTAGTAAAATCAGTTCTTGCAATTCTGTAAATTCCATCATCATTAACTGACATTTTTAAATATACTTTGTTAGGTGTGATCCAGTTATAATTTTGTGAATGAGATAAATCAGATATGAAAATCAGGATTACAATTGTTAAGAGAGTTCTTCGCATAAAAAATTAAAATTTGAAATTTACTTTATAAACTTTTGGGATTTGAATAAAATTTCTTATTTAATTACTTAAATCAAGATACTTTTCATATTTAATAAAGTAAACTTCATAATGAATCTCTAAAAGAAAAATAAAAAAAGGCAGGTTTCTTCAACCTGCCTTTTAATTATTTCTTTATGAATTCATATAAAAAAATTCATAAATAGAAACATTGTTATTTTACAACTGCCATCTTCATGACTTTCAACAGATCCTGTCCGTTTGCGCTGTACTGGATCTTATAGAAATAGATTCCGCTGGAAATACCGCTTGCATTGAAATCAACTGTATAATAACCTGCAGTTTTGAATCCGTTTAAGATCGTGGATACTAATTTACCGCTGTTATCATAAACTGACAATACAACATTTCCGTCTGTCGGAATCTGGAATCCGATCTTTGTAGATGGATTGAAAGGATTCGGATAATTTTGTGATAATGCAAATGTGTTAGGAATACCAATCTCAATTTCACCTGACAGGTTATGATATGCAAAGTTACCGTTGAAATCTATTTGTTTTAATCTGTAATTGTATCTTCCCGGATTTACATTTCTGTCAACGAATGAATAGCTCTTAATTTCATTTGTTGTTCCGTTACCTGATACATTGCTGATTCTGTTCCAGACTAATTCCTGTCCTGATACCAATGCTCTTTCAATATCAAATCCGGCATTGTTCAGTTCCATTGAAGTTGTCCAGTTCAATGTTACGTCTCTTCCGTTTGATGTTGCGCTGAATGATGAAAGTTCAACAGGAAGCGGAGTGTCTATCCATACTTTTATACAAGTATTTGATGTTTGGATAACACCTCCGACTGATGCAGATGCAGTGATAAATTGTGTTCCGACAGTATTGCATGTATATGTAACAGATGCTTGTCCTGCATTATCTGTTAAAACAGGTGCTCCTATTACACCCATGCATGGACCGCCGATGGCTGTGAAAGTGACCGGAACGCCGACTACAGGTGCACCGCCTAATGTAACAGTTGCTGTTAATGTATGAGGATCACCTATTATGTTTGTATCTAAAACCGGTCCAAGTTGTATAGCACTTATAACTGC
>CAZLOL010000072.1:5692-15514 GCA_964561045.1 uncultured Ignavibacteriaceae bacterium
ATAAGCACCTGTTTTGGTTCTGCCCGGATCATTTGCAAGAACAAATCTCAGACCGCCGTAGATAAGAGAATCACCTCCCTGACCATAATGGAAAGTCGGGTCGGTTCCGATTATGATTACTTTACCTCCTGTTGAATTTACAACAGGTCCCCAGATACCTGCAGTAGCAATGGCGCTTGCTTCAGGTCCGGTAAGAGCACATGTCGGATCACCGACAACAATTGCCCTGTAACTTGCAAAATCAATTGCTGTATATCCGGCCCAGCTGGGTACTATTACAACAGTATAAGCCGTACCATAATTATCTAAACCTGCTTTAGCAGATGCTAATGCTTCAGGACTTGTTGCTCCGCCTGAAACCGTAGGATTAAGTATCAGAACAGATTTATCATCGGGTGCAAGATTTGCCTGACCGAAAGATGTTTGTACCTGGAACGATACGAATAAAATTAATAATAAAGCAAAAATCTTTTTCATAATTTTTTCCTTTTTTAATTTTTTAATAAAATGTGATTAATGTGGTAATGCTGTTTTTTTGGGTATAAAATGTTTTTACTGATTACAGGGAATTATAACCATACTTATGGAGGATGCCTTGAAGTCTGTTTCATTTATAATGCCTCCTTTCTTTTAAATACTATTTAATTTATGGAGATAAAAAGTTTATTTTCAAAGAATTTTAGAAATAGAAATAAAATTTTTCATCTTTATATTTTCAATCGGAATGAATGTCGAAGTGTGTATATAAAATTCTATACTTAATATATTAATATTTTCAACAAAACTATAAAATTTAACTTTTAAAGTCAAGATAGTGATATTATAGAATAAGTTATTTTAAAAATAGAATATTTTGCAATGTATACAATGTTCGGCTCACCGTGTTTTAATTTAATGTAGTTCAAAAACTTTGGACAGAAAAGCAGTATTTAAAAATAATTAAGACTGATTTTAAAAAGCAAAAGACAGATTTGTTAAATCTGTCTTTTGAATTAAACTGCAATTTCAATAAAAATAATTAAATTACTATTTGATAATACTCATTTTCATGACCTTGCTTAATTTATTTGATTCAAGCTTATAGAAATAAACTCCGCTTGAAAGATTTGATGCATTAAAATCAACTGTATAATATCCCGCAGTTCTGAATCCATTTGTAATTGTAGATACCAGTTTACCGCTGTTATCAAAAACTGTTATCTTCACATTTCCGTCCGAAGGGATCTGGAAATCGATCTTTGTTGCCGGATTGAATGGGTTTGGATAGTTTTGTGATAAACTGAATTTAGATGGAATTCCGATAATTACTTCATTGCCTAAATTGAAATATTCAAAGTTACCATTGAAATCAATTTGTTTTAATCTGTAATTGTAGTTACCTGAATTTATGTTCCTGTCAACAAATGAATAACTCCTTGTCTCATTTGTTGTTCCATTTCCCTGAACAAATCCAACTTTAGTCCAGTCGCCATTTACAATTGATCTCTCTATATCAAAACCTGAATTGTTTATTTCTTCGGAAGTACTCCAGGCCAATGTAACATCTCTTCCGGAAACACCTGATACAAACGAACTTAATTCTACAGGAGCTACTGCTTCCCATGTTTTAAATACTGTATCGCTTAAACTTCCGGTTGATCCGATAATTGTATCTCTGCCTATAACAGTACCTGTATAACAATACTGAGCAATTCCGCTTCCATTCGTAAAAGCAAAACCTGCACCGGGATTAGCTCCCGATCTTAAAAAGTCAACTCTTACTCCTACAACCGGTAACCCAAACTGATCAAGTACCAAACCGTCTACACAGTGCTGTGTGTTTACCGGATTTGTTGCATCTTCGGGTGTTACATCAAGAGTTGAAACAGTTGCTATAGGAGCTAAAGACAATCCTCCCGGATATCCGTATGAGTCATCTGTGTTAAATCCATATTGAAATGCTCCGAAGGGTAATGTTGCAGCGAGTGTATGAGACCCGGGAGCTACAACTAACTGTGCTCCGGAAAATCCGCTCACTCCTATAGGTGTAAATTCAACCACAGGGACAGCAACAGCATCAAGAGTCAATGAACCAACTACTGAATTTGGTGCAACTACATTTATATAGTGTGCTGCATAACCTGTTACTGTTGTCAATGTATATCCAGCAAGATATTGTTCATAAGGTGGAATGATCATCATAAACGGATCTCCGGGATTTCCGGAAAAGCTTGAACCGTTTGAATACTGAGCTACGAGCACAGGTTTATCTGATGTGATTATTGACTGAGAAGTTAATACTACTTCAATAAATTGTCCTGCATTTATCGGAGCCTGAGGTACTCCGTTAATGTTTACTGTAGTAGCGTTTTGAGATGCCATAATTCTCCAGGTATCACCATTTATTCTTGACCTTAAAGGTACTGTAACGAAATTTTTTCCCCATGTAGATGAAGGAGGAATCATTTCACAAATATGGTCGCAAAAAGCAAATCCGTTGGGAATGTTTGCGCACAATTCAGCACCCATAACGCCTATTGGCTGTGTAGATGTAATTTTAGTTCCGGAAAGATCAGCAGTTCCAGATGATGTATTTCTTAACTCGTATGTTTCGCCCTGATTAAGAACAATATTATAAGGGATCCCTGCAGTTCTTCCGCTTGTTGTTACAGAAGGGGTTATGGTTACCGTGGTTCCGTTTACAGTTCCTACTATACCAAATTCTACACCGTTACTGGTTGAGGTATTTCTGTAAGTTAAAACAGTATAATCGGTTCCAAGAATATCGGTTGGCAGTCCAAGATATGCATCAGTTGTGAAAGCTACGTAATTAAGTCCATAGACAGTCACTTCCTGATTTGATACTACGTGTATACCTTTATTATCTACAACATCACTTGTATGAGTAGCTGCTGCAGACGGGACGACTACTGATGTAACTGTATTGGCTGTAACACTGAATGGTGTTGAAAATGCTAATCCCGGAATAGAAACTGTACCGGAAGTATTTACATCTGAAGTAATAAACAAAGTTAAAGTAGGTGTTCCCAGATTTCCATTGAACATTAACCAGAAATCAGTTCCTTTGCTGTCTAGTGCTGCTTTAGATGAACTTAATGTCATTAAAGAAAGCATAAGGATTAAAACTAACTTTGAAAAACTGTTTAAAGCTTTCATTTTTATATCCTTTCGGTTTAATTAATTAATAATGTGGGTTTAAATAGAGCATAAATTTTTTATTCTTTTTTAAAAATCCATTTACAAAATTATACTTCCGGGTTAAAATTTACAATAAGTATTAACACTTATACATGTGTAGTAAAAACACTTATTTTGAGCTAACTGATGCTTTTCATATATATAATTATAGAGAACTAAAACTTGAAACAAATTAATTTAAAATAAAAAAGGGTTTGCCAAATTTTGGCAGCCCCTCTTAGTATTATTAATACAAAATTAGATTATTAATTTTTAATTTCCAAAACAATAATTTATTGATAGAGAAATTTAAATAAATTATTAAGTATAAATACTTACAGTCTATATAATCATTAAGTTTGTTTCTTCCCAATTATTTAATCTAAATCACTTTCAATACTCCATATGTTGTTCAAAACATTTTTAACAGCTCTGATATTTTAAGAGATAACATTTATTGATTTTACAGAAATAATTAATGTAAATAGTTTGCAAATGTATGGGTAAGATTGATAAGTTGGTTGAGAAACTTATGTCGGGATATTCTGATAGTAATTTTAAATTTAAGGTAAGTCAATTTTTGCAACAAAATAAGAGTCTCAAACTTAAGTTTGGAGACACCCTTTTCTATGCAGCAACTTCTATTTTAGCAGATTTAGTTCTTGGAATAGGAATTTTAAAACCTCTTTGCTTCATTTACTCTATGTGTAGTTCAATCCCCTCTTCCAAAAGATTCAATAATTTTTTTTAATTTTCAACTGAAGCATTACAATATCTATTCCTGATTGTTCTTTGAATTTTTTTACGTAGAAATATACATTGTTAAATTGAAGTTCATCAGATAAAATATTTTCTGTTATCTCATTAGATAGTGTAAATGTTATTTCAATTAAAGCTTTGATTTTCCTGTATTCAATGTGGTAAAAAAGATATACAATTTTGAATATAATACCGTTAATTACCAAACTAACTAAAAAGAATAATGACCATTTAATTATTGTTTGATCAAATACCTGGCTAAAATATGTTAAATTAGTAACTATAATTGAAATTCCACCGATAGAAAAGCCAACAATCCATATAAGTAATTTATCAAAATATTCAGATGTATATCTTAGAAAATCTTTAATTTTTTAAAACTTTCTAAAAATATTTCGACAACTCCTTCAGATGATTTTTTCATCAAAAGTAAAATATAAAATAAGCTTAAATTTGAGTTAATTTATTTTTAATATTATTTATAGTATAGAGGAATGCTTTCCTTATGTTAAAAAAATCCCACTTCATAACAAATCGAAATTTCGTAAATTAAAAAATGAAAGAAAACAAACTCATCAGCGAGAAATCCCCTTATCTATTACAGCATGCTCACAATCCGGTTGACTGGCATCCCTGGAATGAAGAAACTTTTGCTTTAGCAAAGAAAGAAAACAAACCTATATTTTTATCTGTTGGATATTCAGCATGCTACTGGTGTCACGTGATGGAACGTGAAGTCTTTGAGAATGAAGAGATCGCTAAACTGATGAATGACTATTTTGTGAATGTGAAAGTTGACCGTGAGGAAAGACCGGACGTTGACAGGGTATATATGACAGCACTTCAGGCGATGACCGGCTCAGGCGGATGGCCGATGAGCATGTTCCTTACTCCGGAGCTTAAGCCATTCTATGGGGCAACCTATGTTCCTCCGAAAGCAAAATACGGACGAGCAGGTTTTGAAGACGTGATTGAACAGATCAATGAAGTCTGGACCAAAAAGGAATCCGAGGTTATAGCCAGCAGTGAAAAAATAACTGAGCGCCTTCAGGATGCAGTTGATGCAAAAGCAAAGAATGAGGGAGATGATACATTAAGCAGGGATATTTTAGAGAATGCATTTAATACTATTAAGAAAATTTACGATGAAGAATACGGAGGATTCGGAAGCGGGAATAAATTTCCGAGACCTGTAGTATTTAATTTTCTAATGGATTACTATTATCACACAAAGGATTTCAGGTCACTGGATATAGTTACTTTCACTTTAAAGAAAATGTATGAGGGTGGAATGTATGATCATCTTGCGGGAGGATTTCACAGATATTCCGTTGATAATATATGGAGAGTTCCTCATTTTGAAAAAATGCTGTATGATCAGGCGCAGCTGATCACTGCTTACGTGAATGCTTATCTGGTCACAAAAAATAAATTTTTCCTGTTTGTTGCAGAAGACACTGCGCATTATGTTCTGGAAAATTTAATGAACAAAAGCGGAGGATTTTTTTCAGCTGAAGATGCGGAAAGTTTGGTGGAATCAGTTGATTCTGAAAATTCCGGCCGAAAAGAAGAAGGAGCTTTCTATCTCTGGCAGAAAGATGAGATAGATAGAATTCTCGGCAAAGAAGATGCAAAGATATTTGATTTTTATTACGGCATTGAACAGCATGGAAATACAATCAATGACCCTCACGAAGTGTTCGGAACAAAGAATGTACTCTTCATTCTCAACGACATTTTTGATACTGCAAAACAGTTTGATAAGACACCTGAAGAAATTGCAAAGATCATAGATGACAGCCGGACCAAGCTTTTGCATGCAAGACTTAAAAGACCGAAGCCGGGTCTTGATGATAAGATACTTACTTCATGGAATGGTCTTATGATATCAGCTCTGGCGAATATTTATAAAGTAACCGGAAATACTGAATATCTGAATGCAGCCAATATGGCAGTTGAATTTACAAAACAAAATCTTTATAAAGATAAAACTCTTCTTCACAGATACAGGGATGGGGAAGCAAGATTCGACGGAACACTTGAAGACTATGCTTACTTGATTTGCGGATTACTGGATCTTTATGAAGCAACATTTGAAATAAATAATCTTGAACTTGCACTTGAACTGAATGACATTACTCTCGATAAATTTTATGATAAAGAAAACGGAGGGTTCTTTGATGTAGGAAGCGGGATCAAAGATGTTATATTAAGAACGAAGGATGCTTATGACGGAGCTGAGCCGGCAGGAAATTCTATTCAGATAATGAATCTTCTCAGACTTGGATATATGACTGACAATAAAGTTCTGATCGAAAAAGCGGAACAAAGTCTGAACTTGTTTTCTTATGATCTGAACAGGCTTCCGTTTTCAAGTCCGCAGATGCTTTGCACTCTGAGCTTTTTAATTAATTCTCCAAAAGAAATTATAATAACCGGCGACCTTAAGAGCGATAAGACAAAAGAACTTATTAACTGTATTGATCAGATCTTCATTCCCAATAAAATAGAATTATATTCTTCGGATGAACTGATCAAATTATTTCCTTTTATAAAAAATCTTGTCAGCAACATTAAAGAGAGCAAAGTTTATGTCTGTGAGAATTATCAGTGTAACCTGCCGGAAGATGATCCTGATAAATTAAAAGAATTATTGCTTTGATTAAAAAATAATTATTAAAAAGTTTATAAGGACAGTAAAATTTTCAGTTGCCTTAAAAATTAAATCGAAAAGGAGATAATATGCTTGACTACTTAGACTTAAAAAATGTATTGGTTCTGGATATTGAAACTGTACCGCAGTTTTCTACATTTGAACATCTGACTGTAAACTGGAAAGACCTCTGGGCTCATAAAATGAAACACCTGATAAAGGATAGTGTAACTGCTGCTGATACTTATGAGCGAGCAGGCATTTACGCTGAATTCGGAAAGATCATTTGTATCAGCGTCGGCGCATTTTTTAAAGATAAAGACGATTTGAAATTCCGCATCAAATCATTTTACGGAGATGATGAAAAGAATCTGCTTCAGGAATTTTCCGAAATGCTAGATAAAAATTATTACAAAGATGAACATACTGTCTGCGGACATAATTCTAAAGAATTTGATTTTCCCTATATTGCAAGAAGATGCCTGATAAATGGAATTCCGATTCCCGGTATACTCGACAATTCCGGCAAGAAGCCGTGGGAAGTCAAGCTGCTTGATACTATGGAAATGTGGAAGTTCGGCGATTACAAAAGCTTTACTTCACTGAAGCTGCTGGCGGCTTTATTCGGCATACCTTCGCCTAAAGATGATATAGACGGAAGCCAGGTAGGGAATATATACTGGCAGGAAAAAAATATTGAAAGGATAAAAATATATTGCCAGAAAGATGTGGTTACAGTTGCACAGTTATTGCTGAAGTTTAAAGGAATGGATCTTATGAAGGAAGAAAATGTCGAATATGCGAATTGAAAAAGTTCTTCAGGATTATTGTGCTTTCATTTCTGAATATCAAAAATTAACAGTTACATTTAATAATAATTACTAACAATAGGAGAAAATAATTAAATGATTTTCGATTTAGATCTTATCAAAAATGTCTATGCCGGTTTTAAATCAAAAACAGACGATGCAAAAAAGATTCTGGGGCGTCCGATGACCTATACGGAAAAGATACTTTATGCGCACCTCTGGGAAAAACCTGAACAGCCTTATGAAAGAGGAAAGGTATTTGCTGACTTCAGACCTGACAGAGTTGCAATGCAGGACGCTACTGCTCAGATGGCTTTGCTGCAGTTCATGTCAGCAGGCATTCCGAAAGTTGCGGTGCCGTCAACTGTCCACTGCGATCACCTAATTGAAGCAGAGGTTGGCGCAAAGAATGATCTGCTTAGAGCTTATGGCGACAATAAGGAAGTATATGAATTTCTTGCAAGCGTTTCAAACAAATACGGACTGGGATTCTGGAAACCCGGTGCCGGCATAATTCATCAGGTTGTACTTGAAAATTATGCATTCCCGGGAGGAATGATGATCGGAACTGATTCTCATACGCCTAATGCAGGAGGACTTGGAATGATAGCCATCGGCGTCGGAGGTGCTGATGCTGTTGACGTGATGGCAGGCATGCCGTGGGAACTGAAATTTCCTAAGATCATCGGTATTAAATTAAAAGGAAAATTATCCGGCTGGACCTCTCCGAAGGATGTGATACTGAAAGTTGCGGGAATACTTACAGTTAAAGGAGGGACAGGTGCGATAATAGAATATTTCGGCGAAGGGACAGAGACAATTTCATGCACAGGTAAAGGGACTATCTGTAACATGGGAGCTGAGATCGGAGCTACCACTTCCCTGTTCCCCTATGATGGCAGAATGTCAGCTTATCTGAATGCAACCGAAAGAAAAGAAGTTGCAGATCTTGCTGACGGAATCAAAGAGCATTTAAAAGCTGATGAAGGAAGTGAGAAATATTATGATGAGATTATAGAACTGGATCTGACAACTCTTGAACCTCACATTAACGGTCCATATACGCCTGATCTTGCATGGCCTATTTCGAAATTTAAAGAAGCAGTAAATACAAATAATTATCCTGAAGAACTTAAAGTCGGACTGATCGGAAGCTGCACGAATTCATCTTATGAAGATATGGAAAGAGCTGCATCTGTTGCAGCACAGGCACTCTCAAAAGGACTTAAAGTAAGATCTGAATTCACGATCACTCCGGGATCGGAACAGATACATGCAACTATACAGAGGGACGGACAGCTTAAAACATTTGAAAAGGTCGGAGGAATGGTTCTTGCAAATGCCTGCGGACCTTGTATCGGACAATGGAAGCGTCACGATGTGAAAGACGGTGAAAGAAATTCCATATTAACTTCATACAACAGAAATTTTTCAAAACGTAATGACGGAAATTCTGCGACACATTCGTTTGTAGCTTCACCTGAAATTGTAACTGCTCTTTCACTTGCCGGTACTTTAAAATTCAATCCTCTTACGGATACTATAGAAAACGAAAAAGGAGAGAAGATCAAACTTGATATTCCTAAAGGTAATGAGCTGCCTGAACACGGTTTTTTAAAAGGTGCTGATGGTTATGTAGCTCCGGCTGAAGATGGAAGCGGAATAGAAGTAATAGTAAACCCGGAAAGCCAGAGACTTGAAATATTAGAACCATTCAGATCACCTGATCTTCAAAAAGATTATAAAGATCTTTTTGTATTGCTGAAAGCTAAAGGAAAGTGTACAACAGATCATATCTCAATGGCAGGTCCATGGCTCAAATACAGAGGACATCTTGATAATATTTCGAATAACATGTTCATAGGCGCTGTAAATAATTTTAACGATAAAATGAATTCGGTGAAAAACCATTTATCCGGAAATTATGAGGAAGTTCCAAGAGCAGCAAGACATTATAAATCAAAGAACATTGGATGGGTTGTCATAGGAGAAGAGAATTACGGTGAAGGTTCTTCCAGAGAGCATGCGGCTATGGAACCGAGATTCCTGGGTGGTAAAGCAATTATCGTAAAGTCATTTGCTCGGATACATGAAACCAATTTAAAGAAACAGGGTATGCTTCCTCTTACATTTGCTGATCCTGCTGATTATGATAAAATAAAAGAGGATGATAAGATCGATCTTGATGTAAAAGATTTAAAACCGGGTGAACAGGTAAAGATGACTTTGAAACATAGTGACGGAACTAAAGAAGAAGTACTGCTCAATCATACTTTCAATGATCAGCAGCTGGGTTGGTTTAAAGCAGGTAGTGCTTTGAATAAAATGGCGAAGGGCAGTTTGTAGTTAGTAGTTAGTAGTTAGTAGTTAGTATTTAGTAGTTAGTAGTTAGTAGTTTCTAGTTAGTAGTTTGTAGTTAGTAGT
>CAZLOL010000073.1:0-15226 GCA_964561045.1 uncultured Ignavibacteriaceae bacterium
GTTGTTAAAAAATTTTCTTACCATTTTGAGTAGAATTTAACTTGTAAGTGATTAAATAAAAAAAGCGTAAAAGAATTCTCTTTTACGCTGCCGGATATCCAAATCATTATTTTATCTAAAAGGAAATTTCATTCCTGCCGTAAAAATAAAGCAGGACAGGTTACCCAGACCACCGGAGTCATTAATAATCAGCTTATACTTTCCGTCAAAAAGCAGATTAAATGAAGTCCCCAAATTTGCAAGTTCAATTCCTCCCCCTATCAGTATACTCAATTTTGTAAAATCATCCTTGTCTGAATTATAGAAATTTACACCAAGACCGCCGTCAAGATAGGGAATTAATTTCTTTTGAGAGAGATAAAACCTTGCCAGACCTGCAAGCTCAAAATTTGATTGATTTGATCCGTTCCAGTAATTAGCCTGCGGAACAAAAGCAAAATCATGTGCTTTCAGCTCGGCAAAAGCTCCAATTGCAAAAGCAGCCTGACTTTCTATAATACCCAGACCGAGATTAAAACCGACACTCGCTCCTGAAGATGGTAATCCTTTGTCTTTTAAAGGAGATTTCTTTTCAGATAATTTTAAAGATTTGATTTGATTGGACTCAGGTAAAAATTGTGAATAAGATATTCCGGAATAAAAAAATAATATGAACAGCAGAAGTATATTTTTTTTTTTCACTTAAAATTATTTTAATTTTTAAAGTATCTTAATTTCTTACAAATTCAATTAAGATTTGATATCTCCATTTTTTTTATCTCGTCCCGAAGTTGTGCCGCTTTTTCATAATCTTCTTTCGTAATAGCTTCTTCGAGATCATTTCTTAACTGCACAAGTTTCTTTTCTTTACTGGAAAGGTTTTTCGTTTCAACCGGTCTGGATTTTATCTGTTCAGGATTAGAGCCGGCATCAGAATCATCAAATTCACCTTCCTGTTTAGGCAGTACCTGCTCATCATATTCAGGAATAAATCCTACTTCATCCATAATATCAGAATTAACATAAATTGGAGATGAAAATTTTAACGCTATTGCAATAGCATCAGAAGGTCTAGCATCCATTTCTTCTATGCTTGTTGAATCAAATTTTATTTTGGCAAAGAAGGTCGAATCGCGAAGTTCATTGATTACTATATAATTGACTGAATATCCAAAAGTTTCGATCACTTCTTTCAGTAGATCATGAGTTAAAGGTCTCGGTGGTTTTATTCCTTCGAGCTCAAGTGCAATTGACTGAGCTTCGTATTGACCGATAATTATGGGCAGTCGTCTGTTTCCGGAAATTTCCTTAAGGATTATCGCATATCCTCCACCGCTTATTGATGGGGTCAGTGATAGCCCGAAAATATCAACTTGTATTGTATCCTGTGAATTGTCCATTTAGTTTATAACTTTTATTATTGTTTACAGCCAAGCTAAATTAAATGTTTCATATTTACAATATAATTTATTTACACATTTAATAATTATTTGGACAGCACTTTATTGAATTCTTCTGTCAGAGCAGGAATGATCTCAAATACATCTCCTACGATACCGTAATTCGCTATCTGAAATATCGGAGCGTCTTTATCTTTATTTATTGCCACAATACATTTTGAAGTAGACATGCCGGCTAAGTGCTGAATCGCGCCGCTGATACCGCATGCAATATATAAGCTCGGTGAAACTGTTTTGCCTGTCTGTCCGACCTGTTCGGAATGAGGTCTCCAGCCGGCATCCACAACAGCCCTTGAAGCCCCTGTAGCTCCTCCCAATGCCGCAGCTAAATTTTCAACAAGTACAAAATTTTCCGGTCCTCTCATACCTCTTCCTCCTGAAACTATTCTGTCTGCTTCGGCAACATCTATTTTCTCACTGCTTACTACAATCTCTTTTACTACAGTTGAAAAATCCAGATCAGAAATGTTGAGTGATTCAATATCTATTTTTTCCGTTTCAATCTTATTGCTTTCTGTTTTCGAAGGTTTAAATACATTTGGCCTTATTGTAATTACTATTCTATCTGTGTTCGACTTAATATCTATTACGCTTTTACCAGCATATACTGGTCTGGATGCGATAATCTTGCCATCTGTTATTTTCAGATCTATGCAGTCATTGAAAACGGAAGACTCTGTTTTAACGGCTATTCTGCCTGCAAGATCCTTTCCGAGAGATGTAGCTGACAGCAGAATAATATTTGCATTCCGGGATCCTGCTACTTCGCTTATTACTTTTGCATAAGAAGAAGGTGAGTATTTAAAATCTGTATAGGCGCTTTTGCCGTTAAGGGCTTTAAGATCTGCAATTAGCAATTTCCCTGCTCCATAAGAAGCCAGATTCTGCGCTTCGGAATCCAGATCAGAACCTATTGTCAATACTATAAGTTCAGAACCTGTCTCACCTGCTATTTTATTTCCTTCTGCTACAACTTCAAAAGCTGAATTTTTAAACTTGCCGTCTTTAGACTCTATAAACGCTAAAATTTTATTGGACATATATTAAAATTTTCTATAATTCATTAAAAAAATTAAATTACTTTTGCTTCTTCTCTTAATAATCTTACCAATTCTTCAACATCTTCACGGCCATTATTAAAAATTTTTCCGCTGGATTTTGCAGGTGGTAATTTCATTTCCAGAATTTCAACTTTGTTTTCATTTGATGATGCCGGAATTTCCTCAATAGGCTTCGATTTTGCCGCCATTATGCTTTTTAAATTTGGATATCGCGGATCATTAATTCCTTTCTGTGCCCCAATAATGATTGGAAGTTTTGATTCTATGATTTCCTTACCGCCTTCTATTTCTCTTTCGGCAGTTACTTTTCCATTTTCAATATCAAGCTTTACGACTACGCTTATGCAGGGGATATTAAGAAATTCAGAAACCATTGAAGGTATTAATAATCCGTCAAAGTCTATGGATTGTTTGCCGAAAAATATTATGTCGGCATTTTGTCCTTTTAAATAATCGGAAATGTTTTTAGCGACATTAAATGAATCAAAGTTTTTTGAATCTGTTTTTATAAGGACACCTTTATCGGCACCCATCTGAAAAGATTTCTTTATGGCTTCTTTAGATTTATCACTTCCGAATGAAACAGCAATTACTTCTCCGCCGTTTTTTTCTTTAAGTCTTAAGGCTTCTTCAACGGCAAATTCGTCATACGGATTTAATATGTAACTTACTCCGGTTTCGTCAATTTCTGTTCCTGAACCGGAAATTTTCACTTTAGTCGTGCTGTCAGGTACTAATGAAACACAAACAATAATTTTCATTGATTAAGTAAAGATTTGAATTAAAAGGATTTGTTTTATTATATTTCAAAAATAATTCTATTAATCCCTAAAATCAATTTAATATTTTTTGCAATTAATTCAATTGAAGTAAGATAAATAATTCATTATATTTGTTTTATATCGCGGGGTGGAGCAGTTGGTAGCTCGTCGGGCTCATAACCCGAAGGTCGAAGGTTCAAGTCCTTCTCCCGCTACAAAAAAAAGCCTCTTGTTAAATAAGAGGCTTTTTTGTTTTGGTTCAGTTTATTAGTTAATGGAAACACTACAGTTAATGATTTGTTCGTAATTATATCGGATTCTGTTAGTAGAGAAATTACTTCTGATTCTTTTATACTTTTCTTTCAGCACCTCTGTTAAACTCTTTTCAGATAACTTTGTCATAGTTCTGTAATCTAAATTTAAACAATTTAATCTATTCTAAAATGACAATTAAAAAATTAGCAGTACTGAGTATTTTTCTCCTGGCAATAATATCAATATCCTCAAATGTCTTCGCCCAGCAAAAAGAAAGATCTAAAAAAACACCCGAAGAAATGGCGACAAAAATGGCAGACAAAATGAAAAGCAATCTTTCTTTGTCTGATGATCAATATAAACAGGTATATGATCTTGCCTTGACCAAGGCGAAAAACAGGATAAGTAATAAAGAAATGTATAAAAGTATGGATAAAGAAACACGTAAGCAAACAAAAATTAAGCGCAGAGAGGAATTTATGATGCAGTTATCAGGTATTCTCAATCAGGACCAGATGAAGAAATTCCAGGAAAACATGGCAAATCATAAACAGCACAGAAAAAATAAGCCTGAAAAACAATAATCACAGTTAAAAAATATTATAACCCGGAAGTGGAAAATTTCCGGGTATTTTTATTGTCAGGCATTTTTTTGTCAAAACCGGATAGATAATTTGCTTTATCTAATAACCACACCTTATCAAATATCATTTTGGATTTCTCAATTCTGTCTTTAATATAATTCAGACTTACTTTCTGTGATCCGATTCTGTATTGAATGAGTTTATTTGTGTAATCCAGAAAATTGTTGTGAAGTATTCTTCTGCTTTCAGATATTAAAACATTATTTTTTAGAAAGTGCTTATATGTATCAATTACTGAAATAGCAGATTCATACTGCTCCAGTTCATAATTTATTTTTAGCTGGAGGTTTTTCATATCCAGTTTGTATAAGAACTGATCAAATTTGATCCTGTTTATGCACAAAAGTGCTTTTGTATAATTTCCTTTTTCAAAATAAAGCAAAGCATAACTGTAATCCTCAAATCCCCTGGAGTGTTTTGGCAAAAGCTTCTTTGAGTTGTTCTTAATAAATTCCTCCATGTAATCCAGTCTTTTTAAGGCAATGCAATTCAGTAAAACATTTCTGTAGAAATCAAAAGGAAGATATTTATTAGCTTCGGTTTTATAAAATTCACTTTTTACAAAGATGTCATTCAGATCAAATATTTCCAATTCAATGTTGTAATTTGTGTGAACACCGGTATTTTTCTTTACAACATTATAATCTATTAATCTTGTAAACAGAAAATAATTGTCATCATTTCCAAGCAATTTTGAATTTAGCAGGACGGACTTTTTTAATTCATTATAGTATTTTTCATCTTCAAAATTCGCAAAAGATTTTAAGAGTTTGTAATAGATTTCTACTACCGGTGTTTTAATTGATGAGTTATGCCTTATGTATAAAATCAGCTTTTCAAAATCAAAAATTTCCATGAATTGAGAAACTGTATCTATATTCTTTTTAATATTATAAGAACGGCTGTATTTTAAAAGATTATCATAGTGCTTCATCGATTGCAGAACAAAGTAACTTAAAAGACAAACTATTCCGGTGACCATTTTTCCGGATTCTGACACAACATAATCTTTTTTAATAACCTTTTGCGTGAGGAGGTTTACATAAAAACTGTCTGTCAGGATCGTATATTTATTTAAGAAATAGTCACTATCAACTGTATGATTATTCTCTATTATTCTCTCGCAATTATTCATTTTATTTCTGAACAGACTATAAGTGCCTCTCATTACCAGTTCTGTTGTAAGAAAAAATGCTGACTGGACTTCCTTTTTTTCCATCCCTTCAAGTTTAACAAACTTAAGTGCAAACATTAACAGATCTGACATTAAATTTCTGAATGTTGAATCATTAAAAGGACTGTTTCCGTAAATTTTCCGGAAAATATTTTCTTTTGTAAATCCTTTCGCATCAAACTCAGGATAATAGCTCTTTAATACCCTGAATAAATGTATAATTCTTTTTCTGTTGTTAAAATATGGGGAATTTAAAAACTTACCAAACTTCATAAGTTCTTTGTCAGAAAATGTTTTCAGCAAATTCAATAACTCATGTGTATACATTTTTATAATGCAAAAATTGAAATTTCAGCGACAAATATTTTTTAAAAAGTATGATAAAATATGAGAAATTAAACAAAAAATCAACAGTTTTATGTCTGTACAATTATTTAGTTCAAAAAAACTGCGACAAATTCAAATTAATTTCTTTGTTATATTGGTAATATATATATAATTTTGTTTAAATTTAAAAATCTGGAAGGAGATTTTCAAAATGAAAAAAGTTTTCAAATCATTTTTTATTGCTGTATGTTTTATCCTGGCATTTAACTTTATTTCAGTTAACAAATCTGAAGCAAGTGTAAAATCAAACAAATCCGATGTTACTGTAATAAGGACACAAGAAGGTAGTGTAAATTATATTATTATTTATGTAGATAATATAATGGTAATGAAAGTTGAAGAACTTTAATCGAATAACTGGGAAATTAAGAGTTTGAGGCTGGATCCGAAACGGGTCTGATATCAGGTTTTTAGAATTGACTGGAAATTCTATTTTAAAGATTAGATAAACATCCCTCGTTCTCCTTTCACCGTTCAAAATTTGGGGTTGAACGGCCTTGAGGGATGTTATCTATTTAACGAGATTAGAAAAAAACAAAATTGAACTTTTTGGGATAGTCACAATCTGAAATAAATTACTCATAAAATCTTTATTTGTAAAGTTTATTTTTCTTGCTTAAAATTATTTACTTCTGATATTGCGTTTTTACGCGTTTTTTGGATAAAATTCAATACTCCTTCTAGGTTTTATCTATAAAAATAATCTTAAAGTTATATTATTCTTGATCTAAATATAAATTTCCTTCCAGTTTTTTATATTCATGATATAATTAATATAACTGTGTTTCCTGAAATAATATAAATCTCCTTCCAGTTTTTTATTTTGTTATCAGGAATTTCTTCTTACAGGTTTGTAGAGTACAAATGTCAATGTATCTTTTTCTTCCCCGCTAAAATTGTTAATAAGTGCTTCAATCTTATTATAAATTTACAATACATTCAAATTAAAATAATCTGAAATTATACATAAATTAAATCTATTTTGTTTTTAGTTTACAGGAGTATAAATAGATCGTATTCGTAAAAAACAATTATTATTAAAACCCTCACTAATATTTAATTAGACGACTCAGTTATATATTCTATCAGTGGCATATTTGAAATCTCAATGTTTAGACAATTATTATTACAAATAAATATTCCAGTCTCTTATTCTGATTCATATATCTTAAACCCTGTAGTTATCTGCCCGCCAGTTTTTGATTAATTTCTTAATATCATCTGAACTCAGATTATCAGCTATAGCTTTATTTGTTAAATCCGGAAACTCATCATCAGAGGCAAACCTTAATGCAAGTATCTGCGGTATTGTGACTTTTGAATCGAAAACTTTTCCTGTGAGTAAATAGCATCGGAAATTTTCTTCTGCCCTTATAGCCCTGTCTTGTGCTTTCAAGGCGAAAATGCGTGAATAAAAAAATATTGAAATAAATAAAATTGAAATAAAGAGAAACATTACTGCATATCTCATATCACTATTCCCGCTGATTGCTGTATAAAGATTGTAAAGTGCTAAAATAATAAGCAAAAAGGCAATTGTGAATGTAATGAAGTGATAACCTATGACGTACTTCTTGTGATTTGCATAATTTTGTTTGTCCATGATTTTTATTATAATTTGGTTTTAGTTTTATTATTCATTTTTAGATACAGTCATTGCAATCCGTATTAATTATTAATTTACCGCCTGTTCCGCATAAAACTTTCACGGTTAACTTTAAAATCGTTTAAACATTATCATATTATACAGATTACAATTGTTACAAAAAAACAACTGCTTGTTTTAAAAGTCCGGATTAAAAAATCTCACAAATTTAATTTTCTCAGCCAGATATAAAAAACTGAATCAAAAAAATTAAATTCTTTTATCTCAGTTCACTTATCTCAGTTCACTAAGATTTTCAATGAAAATAACAAGTGTAAATTATTTATTTTTTAGTCAACAAAAAAAAGTTCAGACCAAAACGAATGCCTGAACTTTTTTTATTCGCAAAATTTAAAATCTATTTTATCAGCAGCATTTTCTTTGTATCCGTCAAACCATCAGTTTTTAAGTTATAAAAATATATCCCTGAAGATAATCTCGATGCATCGAATGTAACTTCGTAAGCTCCTGCGCTCTTAAATGCATTTACAAGAGTACTTACTTCCTTTCCAAGCTCATTATAAACCTTCAATACAACATTACCCGATCTTGGCAAAGCATAAGTTATTTTAGTTGAAGGATTGAATGGATTAGGGTAGTTTTGAGAAAGCGAAAAATCTGACGGTACAGATGACAAAGTGTTTTCGCTTACTGTTGTAATTACCGTATATTGAATATTAAGTTTATAAACACTGCTTCCTGCCTGACCTATAATATAGCCTCTTTCCGGAATTATCATTACTCCTCCTGATCCATTCAAGCCCGGTGTCGTAATCCATGTATTGCCGCCATCAGTAGATAAGCTTGTGCTGTTGCCGCTCCAGCTTCCGGTCATTATGACATCCGGATCTTCTTCTGAAACGTAGGATCCCCAGCCGGAAAAACTATTAGTATGATTCAATTCCCAGGTCTCTCCGGATGTTGATGTCTTGTAAATACTTCCTCCGGGCCAGTTTGTCAGCCAGGATACCTTTGGCTGGAATATCGTATTGCACATTGTAGGAATTTCAGAGCTTGACGGATTTGAGAATTTCAATGTCCAGTTGACTCCGCCGTTAGTTGATTTAAAAAGATCAGCTAAACCGCTGCCGGTAGTACCGTCTGCAAGAAATATTGTATTTGCATCTTCATAACTTACCAATATATCACAAGGGCTTCTGAACGGATAATTTCCGCTGATATCGGTGAATGTAATTCCGTTATCCGTTGATTTATAAAATCCGCCGTTATCAGGTCCGAAATAATATACACCCGGATTGTGCTGATCCATCTGCAGAGGTTCTCCGTAATTACTGAAATTTTTCGTAATGGATGTGCTCCATGTCTGACCGTAATCAGTTGATCTTGCAACTTTATCTCCGCCGCTTGCTTCAATTGCGCACATAAATATATTCGTATCAAGAGGACTTACAAAGAATGAGTGAGGTGTGCTTCCTCCGGGAATTTGTGTGCCTATCTGTGCCCATGTATTTCCGCGGTCTCTGCTCACATACGTTCTTCCTGAAAAATTTGTAAAAAGTGTATTTCTGTTTGTCGGATGGGGGCTAAGATTATCTCCCAGGGAATTACCGCTTGCACCGGGTTTTGCCTGCCATGTTAAATTTACGGAAGCTCCGGGAGGCAAATTCCAGGTTGCTCCGCCGTCAGTGGTTCTGATAACTGCATTATTAAGGCTGCTAACTGCAAATCCCGTACTGTTGTAATAAACAATATCAACTAGGTCAGCTAACATCGGATTTTTTTCGAAATTAAAGAAAATTAAATTTCCTCCTGTATTATTTCGTATAAATCCGCCGCCGCCGCATACATGAAGTTCATTTACTGAAGAACCGGTTACACCTCTTATATCTGATTTAGTTCTGGTATTGACTGAAGACCATGCCGAACCATTTGGTTTTATAAGGATTGTTCCCCAGGCACCTGTAACTGCAATTCCGTCCGATAAATAATTCACATCAAGCAGATTATTTGTAGTAGGAACAGTTTCTGCTGACCAGCTGGAACCGCCGTTTGCAGTTATATATACTTTTCCGTTATCACCCACTACAATGCCATTTAAAGCATCTTTGAAATACACAGAATTCAATTTAACTGCTGAAATTCCGGTATTTGAAGGAGTCCAGACAGTTCCGCCGTTTACTGATTTCATAACAACGCCGTTATCTCCGCAGATAAATCCGTTATTATTGTCAATAAAGAATATAGAATTTAGGGATGTTGTTACACCGCTGTTGTAAGCGGTTAGTATTGTAGTTGTTTTTGTTGACTTGTAAATTTTACCATTATCCACTGTAAGCCAGACATCATTGCCTAAGGTATAAACACTTTTGAAATTAACACCGGGTTCTGTATAATTAGCCCAGGTATTTCCGCCGTTTACAGACCGGAAAATTCTTCCTGCATCTCCGACAGCAATGACATAAGAACCGTCGGAAGTATTAACACTGTTAAAACCATCTGCAAATGCAGACTTGTTGCTTAGCAGTATCAAAATTGATAATGCTAAGAAATAAGATAATTTTTTCATTAAGGGTTTTTAATTTTTTTTGGATAGATTTTTGTCAAGAAACTTAATTAAATAGATTTCTATTATCAATTGTAAATTTTTTATTACAAAATATTTTAGTTTAATTAAATGCATAATTTTATTAAGTTAAATAAACTTAATGTATGATGAATTTTACAATTAAAAGGCTGTTGCTTATTGTAATTGCTGCTGTTTTTATAGTACCGCCCGAAATTAATTCCCAGTCCCTGAACATTCCAATAGTATTTGTTTCAAGAAATCATGAAATAAACGGAAATATTTTCTATCCGCAATCAGGTTTACTTCCCGGTATGGGTTCATTTTCCAGATTTAAGATTGTAGGCGGAAAGCTTATGATGAGAGACGCTAACGGAACGGTTACCACACTGATTGACAGTACAATGATATTCGGCGGGATCTCGATAATTGATGTTCAGCAGCCATGCGTTCACTGGTACGGACATAAGATCATTTTTGCAGGAGTTGAACACAGAGACAGCAGCTGGAGGATATATGAAATTAACAAAGCTGGCACAAGACTCACTAAGATTACATTTACAGACAGAAATATAGATCTTTCTCAGTTTGGAAATGCTGCATATAAATTCTTAAAATATGATGACATTGACCCTGTTTACCTTCCGGACGGAAAAATAATTTTTGCCTCAACGCGTTATCCTTCACTTTCAATTTTCGGAGGAGTAAATACTACTAATTTATATATCACCGATACTTTAACATACTTAACACATAGAGTTACTACTGAAAGAAACGGTGGAGAGAAACCGACGATTGATCCTATTACGGGAAAGATAGTGTATTCGAGATGGTGGGTGAATATAGACCGCCCGAGCAATCTTTCCGGAACAGGTTATACACGCTTGGATAATCTGGCTCTTACAACTGATATAGGAAATGTATGGCAGACCAATCTTGTTAATCCTGATGGCGACGGACTGAAGCAATATGGAACTGACGGAAGAACAAGGAAAAGTCTGTTTTCTTACAGACCAAGAATAACGGCTGACGGGAAATTATTAAGCGTATATATTCCTCATACTCCAATGCTTACAACAGGCGGAAGTCCGGGAATCAGATATTATAATCAGTTTTTTTCAGAAGCACATAAAGTGATAGGAGTTGACAGTACGACTCCTTTGTATGTACCCGGTCCACCTAATCCGTCATACGGTACAATGCAGCCGCCTTATGCGACTGACCCCGTTCCGGTTCCTGACGGAAGAATATTGTTCTCTTATGCAACGACGGTAGTCGAACAGGATTACGGTATATATACATGTAACCTGAACGGCAGCGGACTGACACCAGTTGTTGACCTGCCTGGAACGCTTGAATTAAATGCAGAACTATTTATTCCCAGAACCCGGCCGCCTGTAGTTGATTATCTTCTTGCTTATGATACAAATTCAGTACCGCCTACATCTAATCCTGCAACTTTTTATCAGGGAGGATTATTCAGATTTGATTGCCTCAATGTCTATAGTAATGCACCTGTAGATGAACCCATAGATGATGCACCGCCGATTAAAAAGAATGCAAAGTTCAGATTCTTCTTTAATTTTCAAAGACAGGATGAAAACGGTCTGGATCATCCGATCTTATTCAGAGAGATCGAACTTGACAGAGACGGGAAGATCGCGCAAGGTGATATGCCGGCAAATGTATCTATGTTCGAACAAATAGTTGACAGTTCAGGTCATGTATTACAAAACAGGCAAGGAGAGTTTTCTCATGTGCTGGGAATGAATTTCGGAAATGACGGATCAGGAACAAAATGTGTCGGATGTCATGTAGGTCATACAATGATCACAGTACCGCCGAATGTGACTGAAGGCGCTTTTACAAATCTTTCTACTTCAGCCGATGTCCGGGAAAGCAGTTACAGGAATTCCGGAGGTATCAGTTATAAAGGTCAGAATGTGGTTGACAGAAAAGCAAGAAATACTGATCAGAAAGTAAACTGGATTGCAAACGGCAGTGAAAATGAATATGTAGTTTTAAAATGGGAGATTCCAATTGATGTCAGAAGATTTCTTTTGTATGATATTCTTCCGAACTCCGGCAACGGA
The DNA here is from genome assembly GCA_964561045.1 of uncultured Ignavibacteriaceae bacterium. Taxonomy (GTDB): domain Bacteria; phylum Bacteroidota; class Ignavibacteria; order Tepidaquicellales; family Tepidaquicellaceae; genus JAGPCH01. Next base: position 11,984 of record CAZLOL010000073.1, read on the forward strand.
ACGAATATTCACGTAACTGACTGTGAATTATTTCTGTATAAGGATAATACAGTTGTAAAACACATTCCTTCAACCGGAGAATTGAATACAGATGGTTTAACCGTAAATGTAAATCCGATCACAACCATTGACAGTGTGAAAATAGTTGTAAAAAGTTTTACAGGGAATATCGGTAATGTTTCGGCAGCAGGACTTGCAGAAGTAGAATTGAGTGCGCGCGTAAGTTCCATTGATCTGACCGGCATTCACGAGCCCGTTGCTTCGGCTGCAGATTTCAGACTTGATCAGAATTATCCTAATCCTTTCAATCCCTCTACATTAATAAGATTCTCACTTCCAAAAGCTCAGAGCATTACTCTTGAAGTTTTTGACATCACGGGAAGAAATGTTGCTACGCTCATCAGCGGCAGGGTAGAAGGCGGGATGAATTCAATTCCTTTCTATTCAAGGAATCTGCCCAGCGGAATTTATTTCTACAAATTGACTGCACAGAGTTTTACACAGACAAAGAAAATGATTTTGCTGAAATAGTTAGTAGTTAATAGTTAGTAGTTAATAGTTAATAGATTTTAAGTGAGGATTTAATTTTAAGCCGGGAAAGATGTAACCCCGGCTTTTTTTTGTTCAAAAAAACTATATTAATAAATAGAACTATATCAATATGGTTCAATTTAAATTATGATTGATTTTAAAAAATATCATTTAATTAAAATCATTTTCCTCACCCGGCTGAAACTCCCGCTCTCTATTTTATAATAATATACGCCGCTTGAAAGATCTTCTCCGCTGAATTCTGTTTCATATCTTCCGGCAGTTTTGTTTTCATTTAATAAAGTTAAAATTAACCTGCCGTTAATATCATAAATTCTGATGCTAACTTTTCCGTCAAACGGAAGATCATACCTGATCTTTGTAACAGGATTGAACGGGTTTGGATAATTCTGATCAAGATAATATTCTTTTGGAATATCAGGATTTATATTAGTACAGTTAAGATTATCAGGCTCCTCTTCAAGAAAAGCGCCTGTTTCTCCTACAGTCTGTACAAAATCCGAAGGAACAGAAGTATCATCATACTTATCAACCGATTTCACATAATATCTGACAGGATATTTTTCACCCTGCGTTCCCTGAGAATATGGACAGCCGAAAATATGAACAGAATAATCAACGTAAGCAGGTATGGAATCAGAGTGAATCTCAAGTGTTGAGGCTAAAACATAATTGTTTGGTATCAAAGTCATTAGCGAATCTGCTGCTGCATAGACCTGATATTTTTTCAGATTGCCTGTTCTTACCATATCGGGTTCCATGTTATGATTCCATGTGAGTTTAGGATAGCAGCTGTAAGTTCCCGACGGATGAAACTCTTCAACCTTTAATCCCATTGGTCTTGATGGAGGAGTAAGATGTAAAATAGAATCTTCAGAAAAACCTCCTGTTCCGGCTTTGTATATTTTTAAAGAAGCAACTTCACCCGGACTGCTTCCGGAATATGAGTTATACCAGATAAAAATTCCGGAATTTTCATTTGACCAGGTATTAGTATTCGGAGAGGAGTAAGGAGAAAATACTTCATTGTATCCGGGCTTCCAAGGATCTCCGCGGTCTCCTCCAACATCAAAACGTGAATAAACATCAGGATAATTTGTGAAAACTCTATCAAGACCGATATCACAGCTGCTCAAAGGCTGTTTTCCTTCACCCCACCATTTGACATGGTAAATATAGTTAGGATAAACATATCCATAATATTTTCGGAAACTTATTCCATCCCCTATAGGTCTGTTTGAGCCGTTTGGAGGAGCAGAGTTAGGGTATAAATTCGATGAATCATTTTCATAAATTACATTTTTCCATTTATAATAAGGCCAGTCATTTGAACCTGAGACAAAGCAGTCATGGATTACCTGCTGAGCAGATTGCCCGACGTATTCCCATTCAAACAAACCATCTGCGCATTCCATATCCTGCTGTGAAATGTCTCCTCCGGGGTATTGCAATCCATTAGGAATATGATAAATATAAAGACCTTTTCCATAACTTGAATTATCTACGTACGGATCTATTTGTGCTGTATCTCCTATCATTACTCTGTCCCACTTAGAATATTTATTACGGCTAGCAAGTAAAAAATATTCATCACCCTGAATAGGGACTTTGAGTAAATTCCCTGTACCATTGTTACGTGAGGAATAATCTCCAAGATAGTTCGTTGTATTGAAAGTTACAATCGCAGGTGACATATATCCATTCAATATCATATCAGAAGGACTGTAAAAATCATCGAATCCAAATCCGAAACTTACCCGGCTGTATGTTGAATGTCCCCAAGGACAAAATAATTGATGTCCATGTTCATGTCCTGCAGTTCCTATATATTGAGCTAATTGACCTCTATAGGCTACTGTAATACCTGAACCAATAAAATTATTTCCATAGTTAATTTTTATATTATTTGTTGTATCAACTAAGTAAATTGTTTCTGGACTCCACCATGACAGCACGTTATATCCTGCATAATTAACCATTCCGCCTGAACCTCTTGATTTATGTATCTTGTATATCATATCCACATATCCATCACCCTGACCTAAATCAGTAAAATGGAAATAACTGTCAGTGGTATCATATTTCCATCTGTCAAATTTTCTCCAATCTGTTAAACCTTGCGCACTGATACTTTTCCAGATATCTTCATTGATCTTTAATTCTCCTCCCGGAACACCCAAAGAATCGTAGTGACTCGCTTCATAAGGTAATACAACTGAAAATGCACCATTAATTAATGTATCCGGAACAGGACTTATCACGTGAAAAACTCCTCTGCTGATTTCCATCCAGTGTGAAGAAAACACTTCTGACTCCGGATCATACCAATTCCACCAGTTGCCTGTTGTATTCTTTCCTTTCGCAATCACATTATTAAGATATGCAGGAGCCGAATTTTGTGGCCATGAGTTTCTCGGATCCGAAGCCTCATTCTTAAATTGAACAAATACTACTAACACCGGAAAATAAGATTCAGATGGAGCAATTGCATTTCCGCTTGAATCAGTTCTGTTTGGTTTAACTGATCCTCTGAAGGAATTGCTGGTCGAGACATTTGTATCAGATAAGAAGTGACAGTCGAAATCAGAATATTGCATTTGAGAAAAACTATTCGATATAGATATTGTCAAAATTAATGACAATAGAATTATTATTTTTTTCATTTTAACAGATATTTAAAGTTTTAAAATG
>CAZLOL010000074.1:0-5441 GCA_964561045.1 uncultured Ignavibacteriaceae bacterium
AGAATTTAACTTGTAAGTGATTAATTCTTAATTTTTAATTCTCAATTCTTTATTGTACTAATGCTCGCTCTTGCAGCAGCCAGTCTAGCTACCGGTACCCTAAACGGAGAACAGCTTACATATTCAAGACCAAGATCATTACAAAATTTTATCGAATCCGGTTCGCCTCCGTGTTCACCGCAGATACCCAGCTTAATATCAGGTCTTGTCTGACGTCCTTTTTCGACAGCCCATCTCATAAGCATCCCTACTCCTTCTGTATCAATTGACTCAAACGGATCACGCTTCATAATTTCAAGTTCCCTGTAGTCCGGAAGGAATGAACCCGCATCATCTCTTGATATACCGAATGTCATTTGAGTAAGATCGTTCGTGCCGAAAGAGAAAAACTCGGCATACTTTGCAATCTTATCGGCTACAAGCGCCGCCCTCGGAATCTCGATCATCGTGCCGACTTTATACTTGAACCTGATCTTCTTTTCCTTCATGACCTCATCTGCAACTTTCCTTATAATGGTTTCCTGTTCAATGAATTCCTTCTCATTGCCAATCAAAGGTATCATAATTTCCGGATGAACTTTTACACCTTCCTTTATAACCGCCGCAGCTGCTTCAAATATAGCCCTTGCCTGCATTTCGGTAATTTCCGGGAATGATATTCCGAGCCGGCATCCTCTGTGACCGAGCATCGGATTGAATTCTTTTAATGCATCAAGTTTATATTTTATCTCACCTACGGTCGTTCCTATTAATTCAGCCAGCTTTGTAATTTCATTTTCCGTATGCGGAAGAAATTCATGCAGCGGAGGATCAAGAGTTCTTATTGTAACAGGAAATCCGTTCATCACTCTGAATATTTCCGTGAAATCTTTTCTCTGATAAGGAAGAATTTTTGCCAACGCTTTTTTTCTGCCGTCTGTACTGTATGCAAGTATCATCTCTCTTACCGCATCTATTCTGTCCCCGCCGAAGAACATATGTTCCGTTCTGCAAAGTCCAATTCCTTCAGCGCCGAATGCAATAGCATTCTCACACTGATCGGGCTGATCAGCATTTGTTCTTATTCCCAGCCTTCTGAATTTATCCACCCATTTCATGAATGTTGAATAATAATAGTATGGGACTGAATCCGCCGGTTTTAATGTCTTGTCAATCAGCACCTGCAATATTTCAGATGGTCTCGCCTGAAGTTTACCGACTATAACTTCTCCGGTAGAACCATCAATGGAAATAAAATCCCCTTCGTTGATTATATGTGCTTTTCCTTTCACTTTCATTGTCTTCAGTAAGTAATCAATATCAAGATGACCGCATCCTGCAACACAGACTTTTCCCATCTGCCTTGCGACAAGGGCAGCATGAGAAGTCATTCCACCGCGTGATGTAAGTATCCCTTCGGATGCATTCATACCTCTTATGTCCTCAGGTGATGTTTCAATTCTGACAAGAATAACTTTCTCACCGCGAGCATTTGCATTCACTGCATCAAAAGAATTAAAATACACTTTTCCGCATGCAGCACCCGGACCGGCATTAAGTCCTGTTGCAAGCAGACGACCGCTTCTTATGGCTTCCTGCTTTTCCGAGAGACTGAATATCGGTCTCAACAGTTGATTGAGCTGTTCAGGATCAACTCTCATAACAGCTTCCTTTATATCAATCAATTTTTCCTTTACCATATCAACAGCAATTTTTACCGAAGCATAACCTGTTCTTTTACCGACACGGCACTGAAGCATATAAAGTTTTTCTTCCTGTATCGTAAACTCAATATCCATCATATCATGATAATGTTTCTCAAGATTCTTTCTAACCTGCTCAAGCTGCTTGTAAATAACCGGCTTTGCTTTTTTAAGTTCGGCTATCGGAAGCGGAGTTCTTGTTCCCGCAACGACATCTTCACCCTGTGCATTCATGAGATATTCACCGTAAAACAGATTTTCACCGTTCGAAGGATTTCTTGTAAAAGCCACACCGGTACCGGATGTCTCACCGAGATTTCCGTAAACCATTGACTGAATGTTTACAGCAGTGCCCCATTCAACCGGGATGTTATTTAATTTTCTGTAAACTTCTGCTCTGTCATTCATCCATGATCTGAAAACTGCGCCAACAGATCCCCATAGCTGCTCCATCGGATCATCAGGAAAATTCTTTCCTGTATCTTTTTTTATCTCCGCTTTGAATTCTTCAACCAGCTCTTTTAAATCTGCTGCAGTAAAATCAATATCACTTTTTATCTTCCTTTCTTTTTTCTTACGCTCAATGATCTCCTCAAAAGGATCGATCTGATGCTTGTCTTTTGGCTTCAGATCCATTACAACATCTCCGTACATCTGTACAAATCTTCTGTAAGAATCATAAACAAATCTTTCGTTACCTGTTTTTTCAATAAGTCCTTTTACAGATCTGTCATTCAGACCGAGATTCAGAACGGTATCCATCATTCCGGGCATTGAAGCTCTTGCACCTGATCGGACGCTAAGGAGCAAAGGATTTTCATTGTCTCCGAATCTGCATCCCATATCTTTTTCTACTTTCTTTAGTGCATCTTCAACCTGTTTTCTTAATTCTTTTGGATATTTTTTTTTGTTTGCATAATAATAATTGCATGCTTCAGTGGTAATAGTAAATCCCGGTGGAACGGGAAGTTTAATGTTTGTCATCTCTGCGAGGTTTGCGCCTTTACCGCCAAGAAGTGATTTCATTTCAGCTTTACCTTCGGCTTTACCGTTTCCGAAGTAATAAACGTATTTAGTAGGCATATGTGTTAAGATTAATTATTTGGAATATATACAAGATTGGAAATTTATATCAGATTTGAAATTCAAAATTTAAAACAGGAATTGTGAAAAGTAGACAACTCGTATGTAAATTCAACCTATTCTTCAATATACTTTGATTCCTGGCTTAGGGAATTAAAACTAAAAATTTAATAGCTAAGGGTTAAATTTCCAGCCGCTTGAGGCAAAATATAAAATACAGAAACATTAATACCTCGCTGCTTGCGGCGATGTAATTCATTTAATCACTTTTAAAAATAAAGAAACATAATTCAATTTTGAAAAACTATTTATTAAAAATATAAAATATCCCGTTAACTAAATTTATTTTACAATCTTAAATGCTACCTGGTAAAAATTATTTACAGCGCCAAGTAACTCATACTTTATGTAAAAAGTATCAGTAAAAATCCTGAATGCATAGAACTCATGGTTCGGAACATTGAATTCATCAAAAATTAAAATATCTCCATTGTTTAAATAACCTGCAAGCGTTGTTAAAACAAAAAGCGTAGATGAAAACAGATCCGCATCCAGATGAATGACTTTTCTCTTTCCGTTCTTCAGATCATGTGTTTCAGTGAATTTATGAAGTGTTTCCTGAAAAAGTCCTTTCACAAATTCATAACGGCTGTCCTCTATATCGGGGATCCGGGCTTCCATGTCTCCTTTACTGTACGTTCCCCAGCTCTCCGGTAATCCCTCAAAAGTATCAAAACCAAAAAAAACGGAATCTTTGTTTGTATTTTTTTTAAGCCACCATATAAATGACTGAGCCTGAAATACTCCGAATTCAAGATAGCAGATTGGTTCATTTTCAATATTCTCTTTCTTTATAACATATTCATACAGCTTTATCCTGTCACTATAATTTCTAACCGGTTTGTAAAAATCATTTAATACATTCTTATCATTATGAACTGAGATCCACTTTGACAGTTTTAAAACATTTGACAGAAACAGCAAAGGATTGCTTAAAAAATTAAAGAATACTCCAGGTCTTAAAAAAAGAATTACTCCTTTAAGAAATGAATTAGCATCTATAATGAAATTTTTCATTTATCTTTCTGACAGATCGTTTGAATTTTATGGAAAATTTGTGAGGTACATTTTGAAAAGTCCTGCTGCTGATTTATCAACTTATATATAATTTTGATTAAATATACTCAAAATATAAATTTTGTTAAACTCTATTTATCTATTTTAAAGAGCAGAGGTGTTCATACTTAAAGGCTTTTATCCAGAAAATGAACTGACTGAATATCCGCATCACAGTTAGGATATCCATAAAATACAAACTTGAAATATCTTTCTTAATAAAGCAGATTGCTTATAAAATTTTTTAATTGAGTACTGATAATATCTCAGAAGATAAAACGGAAAAACCGGATCCTTTTGCAGCTCTCAGATTCTGGGAGTTCAGGAATTTTACTGTTGCTAGACTCTGCATTACTATAGCATCCCAGATACAGGCGGTCATTGTAGGATGGCAGGTATATGAGATCACAAAAGATCCATTGTCTTTAGGGCTAATAGGTCTTGCAGAAGCAATTCCTTCCATAAGCGTATTGCTTTTTGCAGGTCATATAACAGATACAAACGACAGAAAGAAGATCGTTTTATCATCAGTATTTCTGATGACATTCTGTTCACTGCTGCTCTTAATAATATCAACAGACTCGGTAAGTTTATTCACTTCAAATAAAGTCACAGCAATATATTCCGCAATTTTTCTCAGCGGGATAGGGAGAGGATTTTCTGCGCCTTCATTCTTCGCTTTTGTTTCGCAGCTTGTTCCTAAGGAAACTTTACCTAATGCTATCACATGGAACACAACAACCTGGCAGACAGGCGCAGTTACCGGTCCTGCTATCGGCGGACTGCTTTACGGATTCATCGGACCGGTAAATACTTATATTACCATTGTAATATTCTGGGCTATTTCCATTTTCCTAATCTCTCCGATCAAGAATAAACCTATACCTGAGATACTTGGAATACAGTCTCTTAAAGAAAGACTTACTGTAGGATTGAAATTTGTTTTCGAAAGGAAAATCATTCTGGGCGCTATTTCACTCGATCTCTTTGCAGTGTTGTTTGGCGGAGCTGTTGCATTGCTTCCGATATTTGCCGGTGAGATCCTTTTTGTAGGACCTCAGGGCCTGGGAATATTAAGAGCTGCACCTTCAATAGGAGCTGTGATCATGGCTGTTTACATGACAAGACATCCTTTCACTAAAAACGCTGGGAGGAATTTGCTTATAAGTATTTTCGGCTTCGGGATTTGCATTATTATTTTCGGACTCTCCAGAGATTTTTTTCTTTCTCTTTTTATACTGGCTCTCAGCGGAGGATTTGACAGTGTAAGTGTGGTCATACGCGCAACGATAATTCAGCTTATGACACCTGATAACATGAAAGGCCGCGTATCAGCTGTCAACAGTATTTTCATCGGATCATCTAATGAGATAGGAGGCTTCGAATCTGGTGTTGCAGCAAAATTATTAGGAACAGTGCCATCGGTTATTTTCGGAGGTGTTATGACTCTTCTTATAGTTTCATTCGTAACAATTCTTTCTCCCAAAATGCGGAAATTAAAATTGTAGCTGAATTCCGGGAATTTATTTTATATCTGTTCTATATCTTAGAAAATCTTGC
>CAZLOL010000074.1:5541-9369 GCA_964561045.1 uncultured Ignavibacteriaceae bacterium
AACATTTTCCGTTCAATCAGCGTGATCTTTGTTTTTAATTTTTTCTTTTGGCCGATATCCTGCCATTCAAAGAAACCAAACATCGGAATCAGTATTCTGTTTTTGTCAAATGTTCTCCACCAGAACGGCTTTTCTTTTATTGTGTCATCTCTGGAATTAAATATAAGGGGAGATTTCTTTTCAGGATTAAATCTTATACCCCATTTCATTTTAGTAAGAAATTTTTCTCCTTTGTCAAATGAAATAACCGGAACGTTATGAGTTAATATGGCTTCGTAGTCTCTTTTATATTTTCTCTCCTCCTCCAGCTCCTCTTCGATATCCTCCTCAAGATTTTCTTCATCCTTCCCGATCTCTTCAAATAATCTTATTTTAAGATCTTCGTTGTATATTTCTTCAAGAAGCTTTCTCAGCTTTGATAATTTACCTGCGGTAATAAATTGTCTGCACATTTTAATTTTTATGCAATATAATTAATTTAAAAAGAACGTAAAATTTTAAATTGAATACAAAATTGAATTAAAGTATTTTACACTAAATCCGAAATGATAATAACCTACGATATAGAAAACAGGTCATTCACCGCTGATACTTCTGACCCTTATATTATTTCCATTCCTTTGAATTTTAACGGAAAGCAGCCGAACACTTATAATGTTGAAAAAGCTACGGCTGCTGCTTACGAGACCGGAGAATTCATTGGCGATACTAGACGCGGGGGAGGCTGTAATTTCGAAGAATACAGACTGATCCCTCATTGCAACGGGACTCACACAGAATGCGTTGGTCATATCTCCGATGAAAGAATTTCTGTCAATAAAATTTTAAAGGATTCCTTTATCCCTGCAACTCTGATTACAGTTGAACCTGAAAATTCTTCCGATACCGCTGATACTTATATTCCTTCTAAAAGTGAATCAGACCGTATCATTACAAAAAAAATACTGGAAGAAAAACTTAAAGGCGGTGATAAGAGCTTTTTAAATGCTGTTATCATAAGAACCCTGCCTAACAATGAATCAAAGAAAAGCAGGAACTACATGAACGACTTGCCGCCTTTTTTCTCGTTAGAAGCCATGAAGTATATTTCTGAAATGAATGTAAACCATCTGCTTATGGATATTCCTTCTGTTGACAGAATTTTCGACGAAGGAAAATTATCCGCACATCATATCTACTGGGGAGTTCCATTTGGTTCGCATGATGTTGATAAAGATGATCATTCAAAGAAAACAATTACTGAAATGATATATGCAGCAGACGAAATTAAGGACGGGGTTTATCTTATTAACATTCAGATCCCGGATTTTACTGCTGATGCTGCGCCGAGCAGAATATTGCTATACAGAACAAAGCTGAAATGATCTTACCTTAAAATAAATTTGGAAATGTTTTTGTATCATTTAAAACTAAAATAAAATGGGAATTGTAAATACTTTGAAGTTTGATATTCATTCGGGAGCAATGATCACGGATGAGGAATTTTTCATTGGAGGCAGAAGAAGAGTTCATACTGCGGATAATATGCAGTCCCTGCTAGATGAAGAGATGAGCAATGAACTTGAACTCGAAGCTGTCTACGGCGGCGCGGGAAATATTGCCGTCACAGATCAGGTCATCAGTGAGATAAGAATCGAGCTTAAGAAACAGTTTGATGACTACAGAAAAAGAGGGAAGGGAGGTAAGATCTTCTCAACTGTTGAAGATGTTTCCCGTATTGCTCTCAAAGTGTTTCAGGAAAATTCCAGAAAGTATGTAAACAGAAAACTCTCCGGTCTATTCGGCTTCAGCATAGATGATTTTAACAGAGGATATTTTATTAATAATGATAAAAAGATAGAAATCAAAGAAGATAAAGTCATTTCCAAAGCTTTGGATATAATCATGCTTAAATCAGCTTACATGAAAGATATTAATGAACTCGAAGGTCTCGTCATTGGTACAGATAGGCACTTCGGATTTAATGCTTTTGATTTTTACGGGCAGATAACCCATCTTTATATTTCCACAAGTCTTTATAATTCAATTGGTGCAGGATCCACGACATCCTCACTTGCATTCGGTGAGCTGATAAATACACTCTCACTTGAAGAAAGAAGGAACGGCGTTGACAGGATATTCGGGCTTACAGAACTTATCAGAATTACAAATCAGACAGCAATAAAGAACAGCGAGATAGGAGGATATTATGATATTATTTATATCAACGGCAAAGGTAAAGATCATAGCGAAAGATTCTTTGAGATCACAGGTGACGAATCTCAGTTCATAAAAGAAACAGTCAGCGCTTATGATAATGGCCTTATCTCAAAGGAAGTCTGTTACTCGTTAGTTGATAAATTAGTTTTCGGCAAAGCGGAGTTCAATTTGCAGGAAGCTGAAAATTTCTTATTCAGTAATTCTTCTGACAATAGCAAACTAGAACTTTTATTAAGAGGTTATAAAATCTGAAAAAATAAAATTTAAATTAATCATTATGACCGTAATCAATGCAATGATATTTGATAAGCATTCCGGAGCAATGTGCTGTGATGAACAGACTTCGATCGGTGAAGTTAGAAAGATGATGTCTTCAGACAAGATACAGAAGATAGTCCCGTCAAAGATCCGTGAAAATGTAAAATTCGAAGCTGTTTACGGCGGAACCGGCACGACCGCAATAGGAGATGAGATCCGGCGCGGGATAAAGATAAGGTTGAAAGAAAATTTTGATAAGGCATTGATCAGATCTAAGGGAAATTCTGAGAGTTTTGTTTCAATGACTGATCTGTTTCAGATAGCATATGATGAAATGATGAAGGTTAAGCACAGGCATATTGATGATATTATCAGCGGATATTTTAATTTCAATACTGCTGATTACATGCAGGGCTTTTATAAAGATGCAAATGATGAGAAGATTGAGATCTGCCAGAAGGATCTCAAAGATAAAGTCTTTGGTCTCATTAACTGGAAAGATTCCGATGAAGTTGATTCCATATTTCTTAATGCCGCTATAATTGCCGGCTTTGACAGTTCCGGAGAATTCAAAATCTGCAAACTTAGCATGAAAACCGAGATGCTTCTTCAGATTGCAGATTCTGTTTTTGAGACAGTCGGCTCAGGCTCAGATTCAGCTCAGCTCATCTTTTCGGATTATGCAGGTAACAAGACTCTTGATGAAAGACGCAACCATATAGACAGGGTAGAGGGCATGATACAACTTTTACGTGCAACAAACGCTGCTGCTAAATACAACATGGGTGTCGGAGGATATTTCAATATTGTACTTTTTGATTCTTCCGAAGATGATCCGGCAAAAAGACTGTTTGAAGTTTTTGATTCAAAGGCGAAACTGTCAAGCGAGGTTGTGTTTGCTTATTATAATAAATTTCTTGATTATGAAACAACATATGAATTAATAGACGAACTTATTTTTAAAAGACAAAAACCTTTTGAAGAGATGAACATAAGATTTCTTAATGCTTCAGCTGATAAGACAAAGATGCTGAGATTTTTAAGAGGTTATAAGATGCATTAGCACAAAGTTCAATTGATGTACATTTTGTATTCCAATATTTTAAAATAATTAATTTGAAAAATTTCAATTCTGAAAAATCTTTTGCTCTTGAAATGGATTCTTCTGATCCTTTAAAAAGCTTCAGAAATAAATTTTACATTCCAAAAAATACTGGCGGAGAGAATGTAATATATCTTGCGGGAAATTCACTTGGGCTGCAGCCTAAAAGCGTAAGAAGTTATGTAGAGCAGGAACTGCTTGACTGGGAAAAGATAGCGCTGGAAGGACATACCAAAGCAAAGAATCCGTGGCTTCCCTATCATGAATTT
>CAZLOL010000074.1:9469-15117 GCA_964561045.1 uncultured Ignavibacteriaceae bacterium
ATTCTTCAGCTCGCTTCACTGAAAGCTTCACTGGATATTTTTGAAGAAGCAGGAATGAAAGCTTTGAGAAAGAAAAGTGAACTGCTGACTGGCTATCTTGAATATTTATTGAGTAAAAGAAAATCAGAAAACATAAAGATAATAACGCCATTGGATAAAAACGAAAGGGGCTGTCAGTTGTCTTTAAGAATAAATAATAACGGTAAGGATCTGTACAATAAATTAATAGATAGCGGAGTAGTCTGTGACTGGAGAGAGCCCGATGTGATAAGGGTAGCACCGGTTCCCCTTTATAACAGTTTTGAAGATGTGTGGAAGTTTGTAAAATTTTTATAATTTCAGTTTTGTAAAATATTTTTGATTAATTAAATAAAGTCTGAAGACACAAAAATTTATTTTACAAAAATTCTATTTTAATATTTTTTTCAATCTGTTTAAATTCTTTATCACTTGTTATAAGAATTCCCTTCCTGCTTTCCGTTAATGCAGCTGCAAAGCAATCAGCATAAGACATTTTATTGAAAGCTTTTATTCTTCCTGCACTCAGAGTCAGTTCAATATTTGCCTCTGTGATTTTTAGCGGTAGAGTTTTGATTACTCTCAGAATCGTCTCACCCGTGTTATTTCCACCTGTTCTTAAAAAATGATAATAGATCTCTCCTAAGTTAATAACACAAAGATATGCATCCATTTCTTTGTCATTTATTTCTTCCAGATAATCTGCAACCTTAGCAGCATTAGGTTCACCGTCGAGATAAGAGATTAATGCGCTGCTGTCGAAAACGTACCGTTTCACAGGTTTCTCTCTTTCTTCTTGTCATCAAACAGTGATTTCAGAGCTTTACCTTTTGTTCCTCCGACTCCGATAAGGCTTTTATAATATCCTTTATCAAGGGGCTGCAGGATAACTTTATCACCAGATTCAATAAATCCAACCTTTGAGCCTTTTTTTAAGCCAAGTTTTCTTCTTATTCTGGAAGGAACAACGATCTGACCTTTAATAGTTAATGAGGAAGTTTCCATGTACTTTTATTTTATTCAAATATACCAATACTAGAAAAGTATATCAATAATTAAAATGGCTTACAAAACTAATTAAGTTTTACTTTTTTGTAATAGTAATGATAAACAAATTTATCCTTTTCATTTTAATAAATAACATCAATCTTGCAGCATGGAAAAAATCACAATTGTCGGAGCCGGGCTTGCGGGCTCTTTGTTGTCAGTTTATCTGGCAAAAAAAGGTTATGAAGTAAATGTATATGAGCGAAGACCTGATATGCGCAGGGGGGATTCTGGCGGAGGCAAATCAATTAATCTTGCTTTATCAACAAGAGGCATTCACGCATTGAAAGAGGTCGGCTTATATGATGAAATAAAAAAAATCTCTATTCCGATGTACGGAAGGATGATCCATTCGATCACCGGTGAACTTTCTTTTCAGAGATACGGAAAGGATGACACTGAATACATCAATGCAGTTTCAAGAGCAGAGCTTAACAGATCCTTAATGGACCTTGCGGAAAAAAATCCTTCCGTGAAAATATTTTTCAATCAGCGGTGCAGCGGAATAGATTTTAAGAATGCAGAGGTCAGCTTTCATAATGATGCTGCAAGCGAATCATCAAAAGTAAGATCAGACTTTGTCATTGCAACAGACGGCGCAACATCCGCTGTTAGAATGGAAATGCTGAAGATCCCGAGATTTAATTTTTCACAGGAATATGAAAATTACGGATACAAAGAACTTATCATTCCTCCCGGCAGGGACGGAAGTTTTTTACTGGAGAAGAACGCACTTCATATCTGGCCGCGCGGTTCTTTCATGCTTATAGCTTTACCGAATCTTGACGGGAGCTTTACATGCACACTGTTTCTTGCCTATGATAAAAATCTAAGCGGCGATCACAGTTTTGAATATCTTGATTCTAAAGATAAAGTCAGGATCTTTTTTGAAAAACAGTTTCCTGATGCATTTGCATTAATGCCATCATTACTCGAAGAATATTTTCATAATCCTACAGGAAGTCTGATGACAGTGAAATGCTATCCTTGGATAGCCGATGACAAAGTTGCGCTGCTAGGCGATGCATGCCATGCCATAGTGCCGTTCTTCGGACAGGGTATGAATGCAGCTTTTGAAGACTGTACCTGTCTCAGTAAATGTATAGATAATTTTAGACCGGACTGGAAGACAGTTTTTAGGGAATATGAGAAGCTACGTAAAATAAATTCTGATGCGATCGCCGATCTTGCAAGGGAAAATTTTGTTGAGATGAGAGACCTTGTAGCAGATAAAAGATTTCTGCTTAAAAAAAAGATTGAAGCAGAGCTGTTTAAATTATATCCGGATAAATTCATGCCGAAGTATTCAATGGTTACTTTTCACAGGATACCTTATTCGGTAGCATTAAGCAGAGGAAAAATCCAGGAGGATATACTTCACGAGTTAAGCGAAGGAATAAACGATGCAAGTGAAACCGACCTTACCAAAGCCGGCAGAATGATAAATGAAAGACTCGAAAAATTGATGATGAAAGAAGATTGAGCAGTTAAGTTTCCTGAAGGATTATCATTTCATTAGAAAATCAATTAAAGTAAATTCATATCAAATAAAATAACATGTTCGAAAGTTTTGTATATAAAAAGATTGAGAATGAAAATTTAGTTTTAAAGAAACTTATTGAAACGATTCCTGCGGGAGAGCATTTGACAAGGATTCAAATTTTAAACAGCAGCCTGTCTGATTTTACAAAAAACTATCTGTTGTATGAGTTCAATGAAAAAGGAGATAATGAAGAATTTATACAGAAGATTTCAAAATCAAACAAACTGTATTTCAATTATACGATCCGCCCAAAATGGACACTTCAGACTTTTCTTTTCAACAATTTCGAATCAAGACCGCCTGCGGAGATTGTAAAAAAACTGAACCTTTTCACTTTCTATACTTTTTATACGGAAGCAGTAAAAGATTTTATCACGGACAACTTTCAGATATTCATTACCAAAGGCGAAGTAACTTCCATTATTGATCATACCAATGAGGCGATTCACAAAAAACTAACCGGGGATATCAATAATGCAAAAATAAAAAACTTCCTTCTCCAGATATTTCTTTTAAAATATGATTCGGAATCGAATTACAATTTAGAATCAACAATACCTTTTTCATTTATAGGGATATTCCTCGAAGACAAATCTTTTATTGATCTTGAAAAAAAATTCGGAGTTATAAAAGGACTTAACAATGAAACTGAGATCAGTCTTAAAGATATTATAAAAGTTCTTACTGATAAATATAATGTTCCGGAGAAACAGGAAGTAGCCGAGACTGTTCAGGTACCTGTAAATAAAGTCATTGAAGAAACTGCATTAAAAGAAGAACTGAAGAAAACTGAAATAAAAAAAGAATCCTCAAAGTCAGAAGACAAAAGTGATGAGATAATTTTAACGGATAAAATTAAGCCAAAGACAAGTATCCCGGAAGTAAAAAAACCCTCCGGCTTAAAATCTGAGATTAAAAAATCCGGTGATAGCATTTATTCAAAGCAGCTTATAGAAGCAGATAAAAAGACTGCTTCTGTCCCGAATACCGGAGATGTAAAAGTTCCGGCTCCTGTAAAAGGCAGTTACTTAAATGATCTATTCAATGAAAAGCAATTGGATAAAATCCTAAGCAAGGTGTACAAGTCCGATCTGACAGATAAGGAAAAGTCATTCAGCAAGCTGAGTAATTTCAAGGCGTGGCCTGAAGCATCCAAACATCTGAAGGAAATATTCAAAACAAATAAGGTGGATCTTTATAATAAAGATATAATTTCATTCGTAAATATTTTAAACGATTACTTTAAAAGCAGGGAGTAAAAATTGTTCTTAGATCATGCAAAAATATATATAAGATCCGGAGACGGGGGAAACGGCTGTGTAAGCTTCAGAAGGGAAAAATATGTACCGAAGGGAGGACCTAACGGCGGTGACGGGGGGAGAGGAGGAGACATAATATTCAAAGCTTCATCACAGCTCTCTACACTTGTTGATTTCCGGTATAAATCACATTATAAAGCGCAGCGCGGTGAACACGGAATGGGATCCCTCAAGACAGGAAAGAACGGTATAGATGAGGTCATTCTTGTTCCATGCGGAAGTATTATTAAAAATTCCGAGACAGGAAAAGTTGTTGCTGAACTTCTGACAAACGGCCAGGAAGTTTTACTTTTAAAAGGAGGGAGAGGCGGAAAAGGAAATAATCACTTTAAGAATTCCACTAACCAGGCGCCGAGAATCGCACAACCCGGAGAAAAAGGTATAGAAGAAACTGTTCTAATAGAACTAAAACTTATAGCAGATGTAGGTTTAGTAGGATTTCCGAATGCGGGTAAGTCTACTCTTATTTCTAAAATTTCTTCAGCGAAACCAAAGATCGCCGATTATGCTTTTACCACACTTGTTCCTAATCTCGGAATTGTAAAATACGGAGAGTATGAGTCTTTTGTAGTAGCTGATATTCCGGGGATCATTGAAGGCGCATCGAGCGGGAAAGGGCTTGGGATTCAGTTTCTGAGACATATTGAAAGAACCAGGTTGCTGTTGTTTATGATAGATTCCACAAAACTTATGAATGCAAGGCTGAAAAAAGATATTCTTAAAGACTACGATACTCTTTTAAAAGAGCTTAAAAAGTATGAAGCTGATCTGATGGACAAACCAAGAATTATCTGTTTCACAAAAATTGATGCGATCTCAATAGAGTTAAAAGCAAAGCTTCAGAAATTAAAAACAAAAGAAGATAAAATATTGATCTCTTCCGTGACAGGCGAGAATCTAAAAGAGTTAAAGGATTTGCTTTGGAAAAAGCTTGAAGAAATATAAATTACGAGTTACGAATTACGAGTTACGAGTTGCGAGTTACGAGTTACGAGTTGCGAGTTGCGAGTTACGAGTTTTGAGTTACGAGTTGCGAGTTACGAGTTAGTGTTTAACCATTAAACAATTAATCAAATCAACCAATTGAAAAAACCTCTGATATTAATTTCAAACGATGACGGTATAGAATCAGACGGGATAAGGGCTTTATGGCGTGAGATGAGGAAGATAGGTGAAGTTTTTGTTGTAGCGCCTAATACACAGCAGAGTGCAGTCGGACATTCTATAACGATTTCAAGTCCCATACGCGCGAGAAAGAACCTTATAGATAAGAACTTTTACGGCTATGCAGTAGAAGGCACGCCTGCGGATTCAGTTAAGCTGGCAGTCAGAAATCTTTTAAAAGGAAGAAAAATAGACCTGCTAATATCAGGCATTAATCACGGATCAAATACTGCCATCAATACTATTTATTCAGGAACAGTTTCAGCAGCTACTGAAGGAACTATACTCGGCATTCCATCTATTGCAATGTCACTAGCAAGCTTTACCTACAAAGATTTTTCTTATGCTGCAAAATTCTCTTCAAAAATTGCAAAGCTAATTTTAAAAAAAGGATTGCCTAAAGGGACACTGCTAAATGTAAACATACCTGCCGTTGAAAAAGAAAAGATAAAAGGCGTTCTTATTACAAAGCAGGGTAAGTCATTCTGGGATGATCATTATGAATCAAGACTTGACCCCAATAAAAGAGAATATTTCTGGCTGACCGGAAAGATGGC
>CAZLOL010000075.1:0-8361 GCA_964561045.1 uncultured Ignavibacteriaceae bacterium
TACATAAATTTAATAACAAAAACCATGCCTTCATATGATAAAGTATCAATAATGGGTAGAAGCGGTGCCATTATTTATTATTCCAGTTATTCATCCGCAAGAAGTGCAGCCTCTTCAGGAGATTTAATTCAGATATGGGCAGACCTGACTGAGCAAATAGTCTTAAAAAATGAAGTTGATATTTGGATTATGCCTGGGGTGGTTTTGAGTTATAATTCATCTCAAGCCACAATAATCGCACCAACTTCAGGTGAATTAATTTGCAGGGTTTATGGAAACGGAGATATTATGAATGAAACAGGTGGGAATTGCATCTTTATAGACAATGCACTTGCAGAGTTAGAAATTCAGTGTAATAGCATTCAAGGTTTAAATGGATTTGGTTCTTCGGTTTCTGTAAATATAAAGAGTGCTTACAAGGTTCATATTATGTGCCAAAAAATAAGCAATAGGGATTTTCAGGCAATAAGATTTGGTGAGTTACCAACCCCCGGATTAATTATGGACGTAAACTTAAATGTTGAAACGGTGGAGACAGGCAATGTAACAACAAGTTCGCCATTTACGGGAATTACTGCAATTTCTATGAGAGGCAACGGATTCCTCAGAATTAATGAGGTTACGTGTAGGAATTTGGGACATTGCTTGTCACAAAGAGAAGGTTCGATAATTGCAAACATTCAAAAATTAACAACTATTAACAATTATCTTCACCTTGGTAGTGCCGGCTCAACAGTACATGTTAGACAATATTACAATAATACTGATACAGGTAATCAAAAGCTGGTTTTATACTTTGATCAAGTTAATGCAGTTGATGGGGCTATAAACTCCAGTACTGGTATAGAGGTAGGAGAAGGAACGGGAATATTTATTGGAAGAGGAGTATATTCAAAAAATTCTCCAGCTATCCAAGTCGTTGGATCCAATACAAAGGGATACTTCAACTGCAAGGAAATAATCAGTGCCGGAAATGACGATGTTTACCCTGTAAACGCAATTGAATTTAGTAATTTTACAAACCAAATTATTGTTGATTCATATATCATTCAAGGTTACAGAGACAATGGAGTTATTTTTATAAATGGAGCCAATATTCTAGTTAAAAATTCCAAAGTAATAAATACCTATGAGGATTCTGATGTAGCATCAGTTGGTATATTTATATTTGGATCATTCGTAATCTCATTGAATAATTTAAAAATAATTACAGGAAACACAACTAGTGGAAAAACTATTTATTATGCTGGGCCTCTTGATGAAATTGATGTTAAAAACTATGGGATATATGTAAACAAATATATTGAGGAAGAAGTAGAATTATTAATTGGAATTAAGAATTTAGCAGATCCTGATTATAACTATCTTTATATAAAGGATGTGTTATAATCTAAAGTTTCTAAAAACGATAAATCATTTTCAAGAATTCTTTCTATATTTTGAAAAACTTGCTCATTGCTGTATTTCTAATTTTGGGATTTAATAACAGCTTTTCCCAGTCTTCATTAAGCGGTTGGTTCTCGCAAACAAGCGGAACTACCTTAAACTTGTATTCAGTAAAATTTTCTGACAGTCAAACAGGCTGGTGTTCGGGTGATAGCGGAATAATATTACATACTACTAATGCTGGAAAGAACTGGACTATACAATCAAGCGGAGTAAACAAAAATTTGAGATCGATAAGTTTTCCTTCAATAAACATTGGATATGTTGTCGGCGATAGTGGATTGATTCTGAAAACAACAAATGGAGGAGATAATTGGTTTGAGTTAAATACAGGAATAGAAAACTCTTTAAATTCAGTATTTTTTGTGGATGAATTATTGGGCTATACCGGCGGACAATTCGGAGATCCTGCTATTGTTTATAAAACTACAAATGGTCTGAACTGGGATTCTATCCGAGTTGACGCTAACTACATTGTTTCTGTTTTTTTCCTGAATTCCAAGACTGGTTGGGCCACTATGGGTTCAAGCGGTGTTCTTTCAGGGGAATTTGTATCTAAAACAACAAACGGAGGTATTAATTGGACCGTTCAATATAGCAGTTCGGTGTTTCCCCCAATCAGAGATGTGTTCTTTGTGGATTCACTAAATGGTTGGCTGTCCTATAAGAGTTCTGTATCATTTCCTTCAATTCTCAGAACAACCAATGGAGGTATTAACTGGATCACTCAGTTTCCCGGTACCGGAGTTATAATAAATTCATTGTGTTTTACTGACAAGAGGAATGGCTGGGGAGTAGGAGAAAAGAGTATAATTCAAGCTACTACAAATGGTGGTATTAATTGGTATAATCAAACTTTTGTAGATAGCGGAAAAGATTACCGGTCAGTATATTTTGCTGACTCTGTCATTGGATGGTGTGTAGGAGATAGCGGTAGAATTCTAAAAACAACCACGGGGGGTGTACTCACAGGCTTCTCAAATTCAACACAAGAAATTCCGGACAAATACTTTCTTTCCCAAAACTATCCAAATCCATTTAATCCTGTTACAAACATCTCATTTGGAATTTCTAAGCAAGGATTAGTTTCTTTGAAGGTGTATGATGTTCTTGGGAATGAAGTTGCGACTTTGGTGAATGAAAATAAACCCGCCGGTAATTATGAAGTTGAGTTCGATGGAAGTAATTTTCCAAGCGGATTATATTTTTACAGTTTGGAAGTGGATGGGAATCATATTGATACAAAACGAATGATCCTTTTAAAATAATATTCTCATAACTATTTATTTTGGATTTCTTATAAATAATCATTTTTCCAAAAATACTGCTTACTCTTTCAAAATTCGATTCAACCGAAATATTAACAAGTATTTTTTTTATTTCTGATTATCCATTCTGAAATTCAATTTGTGCTATTTCATATAAACAATAATTTAATCTGCCTGAATAAATTCTTTATTCTGAATTGCCGCAATTGGATTCTTTAAACTGCAAATATCAATCTCACAAGCTGATCTCAGCTTTTCTAATATTCTGATATGTTTAGCGGTTCGATCTTCATCCAGCAATGCTATCAGTACCTGCTTATCATGCCATTTTCCTATCAAATTCTGTATCTCATCAAATACCGGTTCTATTTTATTGTTCTTGCCGTATTTTATTTCCGATAGATAAACAATATCCTTTATTACTTTTCTTACATTATGAAGATTATCAGGATCTAGATCAGGGGATATTAAATCCTGCAACCTTAACTGTCTGAGCATAAGAAATTCTGAAAGGCTACCGGAATTTATTCTTGAAGTATATATTTTCGTTCTTTTAAAAGCATCATTTACATTTTTTTTAAAATGTCCGGTTCCCATTCTGAAATTCATGGTCAGATCATATTCATCATCCTGAATTTTTTTCTGAAGACTTTTTTTGATCTTATATTTTAACATAAGTTTATAGGTTTGCTGTATTTCCCGGATTTTACCTGCTGCCCTGAAAATATTTTTCAGATCTATGAACTCTTTCCGGGATTTGAAATTTACAGAACAGTAATGTATCAGATGAAACATTGTGTTGATCTTTTTTAACTCAACTCTGATTTTATGCAGGACCTCCTGTTCAGGGTAAATATAAAACAGTTCAAGATTATACAGCAAATCGCTGTACCTACTGCTGTAATATTTCCTGAACTGTTTCACCTGTTAATAATTTAAATTGACATTTATCCTGCAGAATAGTCAGTACAGGAAAAATTATTTTATAAGCAGCATCCTCTTAGTCTCTTTAAAATCCCCTGCTTCCATTCTGTAAAAATAAACGCCGCTTGCGAAACCTGCTCCGTTCCATTCGACTTCATAAGTTCCTGCCGGTTTATTTTCATTTACTAAAGTTTCGACTTCCTTTCCGTGAACATCATATACTTTCAAAGAAACAAATTCCAAATTCGAAATCCCAAATTCCAAATGTGTTGATGGATTAAACGGATTAGGATAATTCTGACTCAGAGAATACGATCCGGGAACTTCCGAAGAAACCTGATTTATCCCGACAGGTCCGTTATTAAATACAAACAACAGATCATCTACTTCATCTATTCCCGAAAGATCAAGATCTCCATCGTTATCACGGTCATGAACAGTTATGCATGAACCGGATCCTGATGAAGGAAGTATTACCGGGGTTGCAGATAATACTCCATTGCCTGTATTCTGAAATACTCTGAAATCTGCACTGATGTACTGGCTGGAAATAATATCGAGATCATTGTCACCGTCTACATCACCTATATCTATTGCAAGAGGAAAACTGCCGGAGAGATAATTTGTAACAGTTCCAAGACCTCCGGCTCCGTTTCCGAAAATTATCCCGATCCTGTTGGCAGAAGATAAGCATGCTGCAACATCTACATTTCCGTCCCCGTTTATATCTCCGACTACTATAGCCCAGGGAGGTCCGTTAAGTGATGCTCTGCTTGAGAATGTAAAACTTCCGTCACCATCACCGAGCATTAAGACGATCTCATTGCTTGCATAACAACCTATGAACGCATCCTGTATTCCGTCATTATTGGCATCTGCTATCATTACTGCAGTTTCGGAGTTACCGACAGTATTAATATTTGTTGCAGTGCTGAATGTACCGTTACCGTTATTTTTAAATAAAGAAATATTACTGCCGCCCCGGTTTGCAGTTACAATGTCATCATAACCGTCACCATCAAAGTCTGCTACAGCTACTCCTCTTACATTATTTCCCGCTGTGTAAGGAACTTCGGGTAGAAAATTTGCTCCTCCGGTAGCCATGAAAAGACTCAGTACACTGTTCGCTGCATTACCTATTATCATATCAACTTTCCCGTCCCGGTTAAAATCTGCCGCTTCGCTCGGACTGGGATAAGAACCGGCTGGTAAAGGATATATGGCATACATGGTATCAAAGCTGATTCCATTATTCAGGAAAACTCTGAAATCCTTTGAAACTTCATTTACAATTGCAAGATCTGTTTTACCGTCATCATTAAGATCACAGCCCAGCGCTCCATAACACTGTATCAGCCCTTCCCCCTGTCTTCTAACAGGTATCGTTCTTGATAACGTCTGACTCAAAGTACCGGGCTCTGCCTTTGTCCAGAAGTTCCAGTTATATCCTTTTGTCATAGGTGTGTTATCCTGACCTTTGATTCCTTTTGAAAGATTTACGGTTACCCATTCACCTGCAAGAAAAACGGACGAAGGCGTAAATTTTACCTGAGTATTACCGTTTAAAAATTCAAATGTGCCGGGTACAGGTCCGGATAATTTTCCGAATACTCTGAATGTTGTGCTGTTAACCGTTGATGTATTTACAGGAGAATTAAAGTTGACGGTAATTGATGTTCCCCTGGGTGCATTGATTATTTGCTTGACCGGAAATACAGATGTTACAACAGGTGCCTGAGACATGATATTATTAAACGGAAATAAAAGGAGAAATAGAACAGCGGAAAGTTTCTTCATAATATATAAGTGAATTTTTATTTTCAATATTACAATATTTGAAACGAATATCAACTGAAAATACAAACAAATGCATTTTATAGAATACATGAAGCTGTGCATGAAATCTGATTTTTTAAAAATCCGGAATAACTCAGGATATGATTTAAAACAAAAAATCCCGCAGGGCTGACCCGGCGGGATTCATTTGCTTTTGTAAAGCTCTGTTATTAAGTTTTAAAAGACACCTGCTCAGTTAAACACAGTCCTGAAAAAACCCTTTTCTTCTTTATTAACTTTCGAAGATTTAGATGCTCTCGGTTTAAAATTCTCGGATTTGCTTAGTTCCCTCAGCAGCTCTTTTTCCTTTGAATTGATCTTTGAAGGAATATGAATATTGACTCTTACGATCTGATCGCCTCTGCTGTGACTGTTCAATCCTTTTATCCCTTTGTGTTTCATTCTGAGTAACTTGCCCGACTGAGTTCCGGTTTCAATTGTCAGCTTGGCTTTGCCGTTCAGTGTCGGTACTATCACATCAGCTCCAAGTATTGCATCTGATATGCTCACTTCAAGATCAAAATAGATATCATCACCTTCTCTTACAAAATCCTTATGTGCTTCTTCTTCAATGAATACAAGTAAATTCCCGGCTCTTCCGCCTCTTATACCGGAATTACCCTGACCTCTAAGCGGAATGTAATTTCCTTCTTCCACACCCGATGGTATATTTATCTTTACGGTAGATTCTGATTTAATCCTTCCTTCTCCGTGACATTCATCACATTTTTCTTTAATGATCCTTCCTTCTCCGTGACAAATGCTGCACATGGTTACATTTACAAACTGACCGAAGATCGAACGACTTACCTGTCTGATCTCGCCGGTTCCGTTACAGTTGCTGCATTTTGCATGTCCGCTGTGTGACTTTGCTCCTGAACCGTCACATTTTGAACAGGGTTTGTATTTCTTTACTTTAATTGTCTTTTCAACTCCTTCGGCTATTTCTTCCAAAGTAAGCTTAATTGTAACTTTCAGATCACTGCCTTCATTATTATGCTGATGTCCTGAACCTCTTTGACTACCTCCGAAAAATTCATCGAATATACTGCCCCCACCTCTTCCGCCAAAATTTCCGAATATATCTCCGAAATGTGAAAATATATCATTGATATCCTGAAATCCCGCGTTACCATTTACTCCCTGATGACCGAACTGATCATACCTTTGTCTCTTATTAGGATCAGACAGAATTTCATAAGCTTCAGCTAGCTCTTTGAATTTTTCTTCAGATTCCTTATCACCGGGATTCTTATCCGGATGATGCTTCATAGCAAGTTTTCTGTATGAAGATTTTATCTCTTCAGAGGATGCAGTCTTGCTCACATTCAGAATTTCATAAAAATCTCGTTTTGTCATTTATATTATTTTTCCCTTTCCGGATTTTATTTTAGTTCGCTTGAGACTAATACTTTCTCATGCTTTACAACTTTATCTTTTAATTTATATCCTTTTTCTATCACTTCAAGTACTGTATTTGGTTTGACATCATCCCTTGGGATCTGCATCAATGCAGAGTTCACGTCAACATTGAATTCATTTCCGAGAGAATTGATTTCTGTCAGACCTTCTTTCTCTAGTACATTTCTGAACTTATCATAAATTAAATTTATCCCTTTCCTGAGTGTTTCAAAATCCTTTGTCTCACCTTTATTGACTGATTCAATTGATCTTCCAAGATCGTCATATACAGGAAGCAGTTCCTTAATTATATTCTCAGATGCATATTTAATATAATTCGAAATTTCCGTATCAGTGCGTTTCTTATAATTTTCAAATTCGGCTGCTTTTCTTAAAAGAGTATCTTTTAATCTTGCGGTTTCCGCTTCGGGATCAGGGATATTAGCCTGCTGTTCTTCACTGACAATGTTTTCAGATGCCGGAATATTTTTTTCCTTACCGTTATTACGGTTCTTGTCATCTTTAACATTAATATTATGTTTTTTACTGCTCATTTATTATGTGTCTCCCTTAATATTAAATTATTGTTTTATAAATATTTTTCATTTATCAATTTTGAAGTATACTGAAGAAGTGATATCATTCTTGCATAATTCATTCGCTTTGGTCCGATCACTCCTATATTACCCTTTATTTCCCCGGCATTATAAGAGGTTGTTACAACACTGTAATTCTTTAATTTTTCCTCTTCATTTTCATTTCCTATTGATATAAAAACCTCATTGTCCGCTTTTGCCGAATTCTCAAATATGTGTATTACAAGATTTTTATCCTCAGCAAGGTCTATAATCTGCTTGAAGTTCTTTGGATTTTCAAATTCCGGCTGAAGTATCAGATCACCTGTTCCGCCGATATAAATTTTGTTTCCTGTCTCTTCTTCAGTATAAAGTTTGTCAATTGAATTTATAAAAAGCTGTATAAGTTCCGGCTCCTGATATTTATAGTCACTTACCCTTTCTGTAATGCTATCTCTTATTTGATTTAAAGAAAGACCGTGAAGACGTTCGTTCAGGAATGATGAAAGACTTTCTAATTTTGATTTTGAGATCTCGCTTTCAATTTCCATTATAACGGTTTTCACAATACCGGATTTGATATTCAAAACCACAAGAACCTTATTAGATGCAAGATTCACAAATTCGAGTTTGTCAAATGTCCCTTTCGATATCTGGGGCTGCGTAACAACTGCAAGCAAATGCGATATCTTCCCGAGTATCCTGGAAGTCTCAATGTAAAGATCCTGGCTTTCAAGAATATTCAGATTTCTTTCCTTGAACTGATTCTTTATCTGAAACTCTTCCTGAAGATTAAGTTTTTCCTTTTCCATTAGAATATCCACATAATACCTGTATCCTTTATCTGTAGGTATCCTTCCTGCTGATGTATGCGGAGTATCCAGCAGATCCATTTCTTCAAGGTCACTCAT
>CAZLOL010000075.1:8461-15080 GCA_964561045.1 uncultured Ignavibacteriaceae bacterium
ATTGTATTAATTGTATTAATTGTATTAATTATGCAAAAATACTTATTTTAAGAAACTTTTTAAATGCTCTATTCTTTCTGAATTTTTCCGAGGTTCTTTATTGTTAAATCCAGATCTTCATCAAGAAAATGTCTTGCCTGGTGTCTTGCTCTTCTTACTTCTTCAAAACTAATATCTGCAAAGATCAGATCTTCATCAAAAAGTTTTGCAACTGCTGTCACGTTTCCAAAAGGATCTATCACTTCGCTTCCTCCCCAGAAATTTATGCCGTCCTCAAATCCTACCCTGTTGCAAAATATAAAATAACTTGATAATATCCTGGCATAAGCTCTGTGCTGCTCCGAGTTTATTTCATAATTTCTGAATTTATCCTGATCTACTGCAAGGCGTGTTGGTGAAACTGCTATTCCTATAATAATTTGTGCCCCGTCCATTGCTACAGTATATGGCAGAGACATATGCCACATATCCTCGCATACCAGTAACCCGATTTTCCCGAATTTTGTTTCATGTGCCCTGCAGTCTTTTCCGCGTGAAAAATATCTGAACTCTTCAAAAAGTCCGTATGTCGGCGGATATACTTTCCTGTGAACAAACTTCACTTCTCCATCAGAAATAAATACTCCGGAATTGTAAATTGCAAAATTCTCATCTTCTTCTACCAATCCGCATATAATTGAAATCTTTTTACTCTTTGCCTTTAAACTGCTGAGTATTTTTGTCTTAGTTAATTCAACAGAAATCATAAAATTCAAATCCTTAACGGAATAACCTGTTAAAGATAACTCCGGGAATACAATAAGATCTGCTTTGTTACTGATCGCCCTGTCACAGTATTCAATATGCTTCCCGATATTTTTTTCTATATCTCCCAGGACAGAGGTTATCTGAGCTACTGCTACTTTCATTTAGTTAATCTGTAAAATAAAATTCTTAAAAATCCTGAAACTTTTAGACTTATGAAAAGCCAGCCGTATAATAAATAATTTTTATTATGCTTTTTGAAATAGCTTAAACAATCTTCATTCCAGATCCTTATCATTCTTACCCTGTCCTTATATATGCTGACTCCTTTTTCATGAGTTATCTTTGCAGCCGGATAAAAAACAATAAAATATCCTTTATCATAAATTTTTCTGCATATATCAACATCATTAAAAAACATTATGAATCTTTCGTCAAAATTACCGATCTCTTTAAGCACCTTCCGCTTCACCATTAACGCCGCTGCCATAGGCTGCTCAACTGTTCTTTCTTCATCGTGACTGAAATAATTCATCTTCCAGTTGCTGAAAATAATACTGTCCGGAAATATATAAGTCAGCAGACTGAATTCACAGAACATATCAAAATAATCCGGAAATGTCCTGCAGGATTTTTGTATTGTATTGTCTTCGTTTAATAACTGAGGTGCAGCTGCCCCGAAGCTCTCAGATGAATTCAGTTTATAATAAAGATTCTTTAACGAATCTCCTGTTATCTTTGTATCAGGGTTAAGAAATAATATATTCTCTCCTTCCGATGAAAGAATTCCCTGATTACAGGCTTTTGTAAATCCTTTGTTTTCGTTATTCAGAATTACTTTGATCTTGTGAAATTTTCCCTCTGATATTTCTCCTATTTTGTTTAATGTTCTGTCAGAAGAATTATTATCCACTATTACAATTTCATAATTCAGACCTTTTGTGTTCTCAATTATTGAAGTCAGACATTTACTTATCTCATTCTCACTGTTCCATGTAACTATAATGATCGAAAGCTCTGTTTTATCAGGCATTCTTTGAGGATGATAAAACTTTAAGAATGAAATTGTTCAGATCGAGATACTCACTCTCCGGAATGTTTTTTTTTAATGAATCTTTTTCTTCTTCCCAGAATTTTTTTAACGCAGTGTCATCTCCCTTTGCATAACAGTTTATAATCACTTCCGCGGCTTCCCTGTATAAAGGATATGATAAATTTACGGGCTGCATACCCATCTCAACTTTCCTCTTCAATCCGTAATAATTTTCCTTTGATCTGCTGATCTCATCATCATAAAACTCTTTAAATTCAGTATTTCTTTCTATCAGCTTATCATCAACAAGTTTATATATCTGCTTTACATATGAGACGGCATTTCTCTGAGGCATCACGCCGTAAAACAGATCAGATATGAGAATTTCCTTTGAACCGTCTCCACTCAGATCTTTAACATAAGGAGCTCCGGTATCAAAATATTTTAATAATTCTATCTTATCTTTTTCTGTCATATCATAGACAAACATTCCCATGGATGTAAGCGAATCATTTCCTCCGGAGTTAGTACTGATCAGTATCTGTTCTGTTTTATTGTTATTCAGATCAACAAACCTGCACTCCGTAGAATAATCCACTGTATCTGATAAAATTTTGACATAAGACTTGTTTTCTTTATTCAAAGCAAAAACTTCTATCATGTCAAAATTGTAATAGTCATTATATTTATCCGAAGTATCCTTTGTGACACTCAATACTATTATTTCTTTATTCCCGTCAGAATTCAGATCTTCTTTATATATACTGTAAATTCTTCTCGGCTGAGAATACTGAACGGAAAACTCATGCTCCCCTTCCTTTATTCCGGCTGAATTAATCTTATCCTTTTTCTTAACTTCAGACCTTGATTTCAGTTCTGAACCGTCATCTTTAGGCTTTGTACATGAATAAAATATTACCGTACTTAAAATCAGAATTATATATATTATTCTTATCATAATATTAATTAACTTAAAATCTTTAACACTTCTTACAGCTATAAATTTTCAACTTTCAAATTTTAACTAAAACCGTATCTTTCAGAAAATTTTTATCATCTCTCTTCGGATAATCCAGCATATAATGCAGGCCTCTTGACTCTTTTCTCTGCATTGCAGATTCAATTATCAGAAAAGCTACTGTGACTAGATTTCTCAGCTCCAGCAGCTCAACGCTTACCTTTGTTTTTTTGTAAAAATCCTTGATCTCATCCTTCATCATTTTCACTCTTCTGTATGCTCTTTCCAGCCTTATAGTATTCCTTACAATTCCTACATAATCGCTCATTATCTCCTTTATTTCCTTTTTATTGTGTGAAATAAGAATCCATTCTTCAGTATTTTCCGTGCCGTCTTCATTCCAGTTGTATATATTATTATAATACTGTCTTAATATTTTTTCCTTCTTTTCATTTTCTTTTTTTAATTTTGCATTACCGTATTTTCCATTTTCCCCATCGGATATACTGCCTGCTATCGATTCAAAAATAGCATTTGAAAAGACCATTGCTTCTAGCAGTGAATTTGACGCAAGCCTGTTCGCTCCGTGAACACCAGTCATCGTAACCTCTCCGCTTGCAAACAGATCCTCTATATTAGTTCTTCCATGAAGATCGGTAATTATTCCTCCGCATGAATAATGTGCAGCAGGAACAACCGGTATCATTTGCTTTGTAATATCTATCCCTTTATTCAGACAATACTTATAAATATTAGGAAATTCTTTTTTGATATTTTCATCTTCGATATTCTTAAGATCCAGACAGACATAAGGATCGCCGCTTTTCTTCATCTCATTGTCAATTGCTCTTGCCACTATATCTCTCGGCGCAAGGGATTTCCGCCTGTCATACTTCTGCATAAATTCCTTTCCCCTTATTGTCTTTAATACAGCGCCTGCACCTCTTACTGCTTCCGAAATAAGGAATACCTGCGAAGAAGTATCACCGATCTCCGGCTCATAAAATGATGTCGGATGGAACTGTATGAACTCCATATTACCTATTCTGCATCCGGCTCTGAATCCCATTGCTATTCCATCTCCTGTTGCAATCGCAGGATTTGTCGTGTGCATATAGACCTGCCCCGCACCTCCGGTTGCAAGTATGGTTTTTCCTGCAATTATTTTTTCAACTTTGCTTGTCTTTACATTCAAAGCATAAATACCGTAACATTTTTTACCGCCCTTGCTCTTTCTTCTTAAATTCTTTTCCGTCAGAAGATCTATCGCAAAATAATATTCAAAGATCTCAACATTTCTGTTTTTAGATAATCTTAGCAGTAAAGCTCTTTCAATTTCCTTTCCGGTTAGATCATTGGAATGTATTATTCTGCTGCGTGAATGTCCGCCTTCCCTTCCAAGTATAAGTTCACCGTGCTCTTTCGTGAAATTTGCTCCGAACTCTATAAGCTCTCTGATTCTCTCCGGCCCTTCGGTTACTATTTTCTTAACTGCTCGTGCATTGCATAATCCCGCGCCGCATTCCATTGTATCCTTTATATGAAGACCGAAATTATCATCCTTATCCATCACGGCTGCAACTCCGCCCTGAGCGTAATTTGTATTTGACTCTGCTTTCTGCTTTTTTGTAATTATTGTTACCTTACCGTATTCGCTTAATTTCAATGCAAGTGATAATCCTGCTATTCCGCTGCCGATTATTAAGTAATCAGTGATCAAAACTTTTTTATGTCAAATTTACTTACAATAAAAAGCTATTCAAAGGTAGAAAATTAAAAAAGCGGAATCTTACATCCGCTCTTATAAATATGCTGTAAATTCTTCTTAAACTCAATAAACTTTTATAACTTTATAACTAATAAAGAAAAATCCAACCTATTTGACTTATCTTACCCAATTTCCTCTCTATAAACTCTACAAAATCTATAAACTCTATAAACTCTATATACTCAGCTACCTCAACTAACTTCAAGCTCCTTTGCCGGAAACCATGAGCTTTCCAATGAGCTTACATAGAACTTTTTTATGTCAAGTCTGACCGGTGTAACAGGTGTATATGTTTTGAACCATGGCATCTTTTTTACGATTAACTCTCTTACTTCCGGCTCTTCGGAATCACTCAATATCACTGCATCTCCGTTTGCCTGCAGAAAATCTTTCATTGCATCATTCTTTGAGATGCATACGGCAATTTTATTATTCTTCTTGATATTTGCAAAAGATTTGCCGTGTGTTTCAAGAAGAAGGTAAATTTTCAGATTCTCGGTTGCAAAATAAGCACCGGCTATCCATGGTGAATGTTCCCCGCCTGTAGTTGCTAATGTAATTGCATCATTCTCACTGAATATTTTTAAAATTTTCTCTTTGATTTCCTGCTGAGCTTCTAAAACTTCTGACATATCTTTTATAATTTTCGCTTATCAATTAAAAAAATTTTTATAATTTAATTTTTATTCTTAAATGAACTACCTCGCCGCAAGCAGCGAGATTTCTATATTTCTTTATATTAAATTTTCGCTGCAAGCAACGGGGAATTTAACCCTTAGCGATTAAATACAAATCAAAAATCCAATATCTAAAATCTAGATAACTTCTTTAATTCTTCTTATCGCTTCCAATATATTCTCGCGCGAGTTTGCATATGAGAATCTCAGGTAACCTTCTCCGAAATCCCCGAATGATGTTCCTGCAAGCGCTGCAACTCCGCCGTTATAGAGTAAATGGTCATTAAGTTCTTTTGAATTATATCCTGTCTTTGTAATATTCGGGAATGCATAAAATGCACCCATCGGCAGAATGCATGAAAATCCTTTTATTGAATTCAATCCGTCAACTATGATGTCCCTTCTTGCCATAAATTCTTCTCTCATTTTATCTACGGAATCCTGAGGACCTTCGTAGGCTTCGATACATGCTTTCTGTACAACTGTATTTGTGCAGGAATTGCTGTTTGTCATAAGTTTCGCTATAAGATTTGCAAGATCGGCATGCATCACTCCATACCCCGCTCTCCATCCTGTCATAGCATATGTTTTTGAAAATCCGTCCAGAATAATTGTTCTGTCCTTAAATCCCGGGATCTGTGTAATGCTGAAATGATCTCCCTTGAATATCAGCCTGCTGTATATTTCATCGCTGAGTATCCAGATGTCAGGTCTGTCTTTCAATATCTCTGCTATCTGTCTAATTTCAGTCTCATTCAATATTCCCCCTGTCGGATTCTGAGGAGTATTGATGATCACCATCTTAGTTTTTGGTGTAATTAATTTTTTAAAGTTCTCTATGTTAAATGCAAAACCCATGCTCTCCTCTAATTTTATCGGCACAGGTTTACCTCCTACAAACTTGATCATTGATTCATAAATAGGAAATCCGGGGTTCGGATAAATTACTTCATCACCTTCATTGACAAGAGCGAGTATAGCATAGAACATTATTGGCTTAGCGCCGGGTGTCATTACAACTTCATCCGGATGAACCTCTATTCCCCTTGTCTTATTTATGTACTTTGCAATTGCATTCCTCATTTCAGGAATTCCCGCTGATGGCGTATAATGCGTGTCCCCTGCTCTAATAGAACGGATTGCAGCTTCACAGATATTCTCCGGTGTCGGAAAATCCGGCTCACCAATTTCAAGATGAATTATGCTTTTGCCTTCGGCTTCAAGTTTTTTTGCCTTTGCTAAAACTTCAAATGCGGTCTCGGTTCCGAGATTAGACATTCTTTCTGCGTAGATCATAATAGTTAGTAGTTAATAGTTAGTAGTTAATAGTTAGTAGTTAGTAGTTAGTATTTAGTATTTAGTAGTTAGTAGTTAGTATTTAATGGTACTTTATATTTCAATAAATATATTGAAAATCAAAAAATTTTTCAGATTGAATT
>CAZLOL010000076.1:0-3994 GCA_964561045.1 uncultured Ignavibacteriaceae bacterium
CCGGGGCAGGTGTTTCCTGATTTAACCGCAAGAATACTCGGAGCAGCAGCCGGATTAACAATACCGGTGAAGATAAAACTTTTCAGCGATGATTTTGAATGCTGCTATCTGGAATTCGATCAGACGATACCTGAATGCGATACAACTTATTGTGATACTGCAACAGTCTGCGCTAGGACATTATGCCCGGATGAACAGCTGACTGTCTGTCTTGCAAGATCGATTTCTCCCTATGATATATTATTTACGGCAACGGCAGTTCCGGATGCAAACGGGTGTGCCAGGTATGAATTCCCGGGAGCAGGAAGGGATGAAAGTTACTATTTAGTTGTCAAATCCCTGAACTCTCTTGAGACCTGGAGCTCTGAACCTCAGGTTGTAAACGGTCTTAACTGTCTTGAGTATGATTTTACATCAGATTCATCGAAAGCATACGGCAATAACATGATGAAAATAAACGGTGTCTGGTATTTATTAAGCGGAGATGTAAATCAGGATGGAGTAATAGATATGACTGATCTTCTTGCCGTTTATAATGAAGCTGCTGTCTTTGGTTCCGGTATTACTGATCTTAATTGCGACGGAGTTACAGATCTGACGGATTTAAATATAGTTTATCAAAATTATTTAAATTTTGCACAGATTAAGAGACCATATTAATTTCTGATAATTATCAGAAACTAAACTTCCGAAGTCTTATATTCAATAAGACTTCGAAAATTATTTATACTAATCTTATAAATCTTATGAATCTTACGAATCTTATGAATCTTACGAATCTAAACTGCTTTCAGATAAACCGTACTCACTATCCCCAGAAAATTATTTCTGGAATGCTCTGCTTCGAATCCGCACTTCACGCACAATGAAGTGAATTCTGACACTGATAGGAAACTGTTAACTGACCTGAACAGATAACTGTATGCATATTTGCTCCCTGATAACTTATTACCAAAATAAGGCATTACTTTCCCGAAATATAGATTGAATATACTTGTTTTTATTCCTCCTGACCTGAACATTTCCAGAACTATTAGTCTTCCTCCGGGTTTAATGACTCTTCTTATCTCTTTTATTGAATCTTCAAGATGTTCAAAATTCCTGACTCCGAAACCAATTGTAATGATATCAAAGACATTGTTATCAAAAGGTAATTCCTTTACATCCGCCTGTATCAATTCAAGTCTCTTGTCTGTTATTTTCTTTCTTTGAACTTCCAGCATTTTTTCGGATATATCGGCTGCGCAGATCCTGACGGGGTCAAGAGACATTAATTCATATGTGAGATCCCCTGTACCGGAAGCAAGATCAAGAATATTGTCAGAAGTTATACTGTTTTTCCTGATATATTTTATTATTTCTTTCCGCCATCGGATATCAATGTTTAGTGTGAATAAATGATTTAGTTTATCATAGGAAGGCGCGATCTCATCGAACATTGATTCGATCTTGTCTTTTGATTTATCTAATTTGATCTGTCCCATCTTAACTGAACCGGATGGATTTAATCGGATCAATGCGGGATGCAATATAGGAGGGTATCATTGTAGCGAAGAATGTTAAAAAGATTGTTATGACCGAAATTAATATTATGTCTCCCGGCTGTATGAGAATAGGAACGCTCTTCATATAATATAATTCGGGCAAAGAAAAGAATTTGTATTTTAGTTCAGCCATACAGATACCGAGCCCTAACACATTCCCCAGTATAATTCCTATCACTCCTATCAGGAGTCCGTCAAACAAAAATATTCCGAGTATTCCTGAACGGCTTGCCCCGAGTGACTTTAATATTCCGATCGAACGAGTTTTCTCAAGTACCAGCATTAGCAGCGTCCCGACTATGTTAAAGGTGGCTACGATTATTATTAATCCAAGTACTATCGGTGTCGGAGCTTTCTGAAGCTCTACCCATGTGAAAAGAGGCTTGTATAATTTGAACAGAGATTTGGGAAAGTATGGATACCCGACTGTTTTTTTTATTTTCGCAACCGTAGCTTCTACACTGTCCAGATTTTTTACATTGAGTTCGATTCCTGTAACGCTCTCACCATAGTTGAATAATTTCTGCGTGGTTCTGATATCTGTGTAGATGATGATGTCATCAAAATCCCTTAATCCGGTCTCATAAATTCCGCTTACTATGAACTGCTTTATCTTCGGCTGATTCATTGGTGTGGGAATTCCGTTCAGACCGAAAACAATTACTTTATTGCCGGTCTCTATGTTCAGTTTCTTCGCGAGTTTGTCGCCTATTATGAGTCTTGAAAATATTGAATCAACGGGTTTCAGATCAAAGTCGCCCATTACTACCCTGCTTCTCGCAGTTGAAAGATCGGTTTCCGGATTTATACCTTTCAGCAATATGCCTTCGACATTTGATTTGAATCTTATGACTGCTTCCTTCTGTACTATAGGCGAGATTCCCGTTACTTCGGGTATGCTGTCCCTGATAGTTGCAATTGCTTTTTCATAATCGGTGAGTCCCTCTGCCGTGAATGATGAGATCTGAATGTGAGATACCAGACCTGCAACTTTATCCCTTATTTCTTTTTCAAATCCGCCTAATATAGATACGGCTATAATTAATGCAGCTACGCCTAAAGTTACTCCAATGATGGAAATATAAGTTATGAATGATATGAATTTTGAACTTCCTCTTGAGAAAAGGAAACGCCTTGCTATGAAATATTTATAATTCAAAAATTTATTTTTTACTTTTCCAATAAATAAGCTTTTATGAATCCTTCAAGGTCACCGTCCATTACTCCCTGTGTATCGCTTGTTTCAAAATCGGTTCTGTGATCTTTGACCATATTGTACGGGTGAAAAACATAACTTCTTATCTGGCTTCCCCATTCTATTTTTTTCTTCTTGCTTTCTATTGTATCAAGCCTTGCCATCTCTTTTTCCTTTTCTATGACATAAAGTTTTGATTTCAGCATCTTCATCGCGTTCATCTTGTTCTGTATCTGCGACCTTTCATTCTGACATTGCACTACTATTCCGGAAGGAAAGTGAGTTATGCGTATTGCTGTTTCAACTTTGTTTACATTCTGACCGCCAGCTCCGCCTGCTCTGAATGTATCCACTTTTATTTCAGACGGATTTATTTCAATTTCAATGTTATCGTCCAGGACAGGACTGACATATACAGCAGCAAAAGATGTATGTCTCTTTTTATTTGAGTCAAAAGGCGATATCCTGACAAGCCTGTGCACGCCGTTCTCAGCTTTCAGATATCCGTAGGCATATTCTCCCTTTACCTCTATTGTCGCGCTTTTTATTCCTGCGCCGTCCCCGTCCAGCCTGTCGGCAAGGTTTGCCTGAAAACCGTTTTTTTCACAATACCTTAGATACATTCTTAAAAGCATTTCTGCCCAGTCCTGTGACTCGGTTCCTCCTGCTCCTGAATTAATTGTAATAATAGCGTCCCTTATGTCATCCTCGTCAGACAGCATATTTTTAAACTCTACTTCGTCAAGATGTTTTAAGAATTTATTTATGTCAGCCTCGATCTCCTGCTCCATGGATTCATCCTTTTCGGATTCAGCCATCTCTATCAGACCGTTGACATCATTGAAATGATTTTCCACAGACTGGTATTCTTCCACCCATTTCTTTAAACTTGATGTTTCCTGAAGTATCTTCTGCGCGGCTTTGTTATCATCCCAGAAATTCTCCGCCTGTGACGATTCTTCCAGCTCTTTTATCTTTGTTATCTTCTTATCAACATCAAAGAAACCTCCGTAAGGAATCTATTTTTGCTTTTGAATCTTTTAACCTGTATTTCTGCTGTTCAAACATGTTTTGTAGTATTAAGTATTAAGTGTAAGGTATTAAGTATTAAGTATTAGGTATTAAGTATTTAGTATTAGGTATTGTGTATTGTGTATATTTGAATTTGTAATTTGTAACTTGTAATTCGTAACTTGTAACTTGTAATTCGTAACTTGTAACTTGTAATTCGTAACTTGTAATTCGTAACTTGTAA
>CAZLOL010000076.1:4094-14976 GCA_964561045.1 uncultured Ignavibacteriaceae bacterium
GTAACTTGTAATTCGTAACTTGTAATTCGTAACTTGTAACTTGTAATTTGTAACTTGTAATTCGTAACTTGTAATTTGTAACTTGAAATTCGTAATTAGTAATTAATTTCCATCTTCAGCAGCGCTGATGCCAGCGTCTTTCCCTGTGCATCAAGCTTCAACGATACCGTTCCTCCTCCGCCCAGAGTATTGTGCAGCAGGAAATTAAGTGCATTTATGTTCGGCATTTCATATCTCTCTACTTCCCCTTCACATATCCCTTCAAAAAATTTCTTTACTTTTTCTGCTGTCACTTCTTTTCTTATAATCTCATAATCCTCTTTCTTATATGCTATCAGTCCGATATTTGCAGCATCACCTTTATCCCCGCTTCTGCCGTGACAGATTTCTCTTAATTGAATTTTCATATATAATATAGTATTTATAATTTTATGTTCATTTGACACTTATCTAGTCTAATCTAATCTAAACTTCTAAAATTGGAAGAAATTAATGGTTGGTTAAGACAACACTTTATTCTCTTCTTTTATCCTTACACTGAGAATAATCGCATTCAGTACAGTAAATATCACAGCAGTATAATACAGATCAAATATCATGGGAATAACAATTATTTCACAGACAACAATTATATAATTCGGATGTTTGAAATACCTGTAAGGTCCTTTATTGATAAGTACAGAACCCGGTATCCTGAGTATTTTAGTGTTCCAGTATTTCCCTAAAGAATTCAGCACCCATAATCTCATTAACTGCAGAATTGAGAAAATTACCAAAAACAAATAATTAATAACACTGAATTCCGAATGCCTGCCTCTTATATTATATTCTATGAACATTGATATAAAGAACATTGTATGCAGCAATACAATATACTTGTAATGTTCTCTGCCATGTTCCACAGCTCCCTGCTTGCGCAGCCAGACTTCATTCTTCTTTGCAACTAAAAGCTCAGTCAGCCGCTGAATGATCACTATTGATATTATTATATAAAACAAAAAGTATTAGGTATTAAGTATTAGGTACTATGTACTAAGTATAAAGTATAAAGTCTTAAGTATTTAGTATTGAGTAATTAGAAGCTGCAAACTCCTAATTGTTAACTATTAACTATTAACTATTAATTGTACTTCCTCCATACACCTGAAATGCCCTTCCGGACAGCTCTCTCTGCCTATATGCGTACACGGTCTGCATTTCAAATCACTGATCTCAAGAACTTTCGAATGTTTCAGCTGCGGAAAGAAACCAAACTCTTTTACTGTCGATCCGAATATAGAAGTTACTTTTTTTCCCAAAGCTTCGGCAAGATGAAGTATCGCACTGTCATTGCAAATAACGAATTCACTGAAATAAAGAACATTTGCAAGTTCATTTATGTTAAGTTTACCGCAAAGGTTTATGACGTTGCTGCAGTTTGCTTCTATTAGTCTGCATATAATCATATCTGTTTCCGAACTGTCACCCGTGATAATAAACTTTTTATTTGCCTGCGAATTAATGTACGCTATATATTTTATTACAGGATATGTCTTGGTAAAATGTCTTGATGAAGGCGAGATCACTATATATTCTTCTTCATAAATTCTCTTTCTGTCAAAAATAAGTTCAGTAGTTGAATATTCTGTATCTGATTCACTGAAATACTTCCGGGCTGCTAAGATATATTTTTTATAGACAGGAATTATCTCCTTAAACAAGTTCAGTTTAAATTTTACCAGCAGGAATTTTTTAAAGTTCTCTTTTGAATAACGCTTTACAGATCCCGCGTTGAGGAAGCTTATAAAAATACTCCTGAAATTTTTGTGAATATCAATGATAAGGTCAAAGTTCTCATTTTTTATTTTCTTTCTCGTATTTAACAGCGAACCTTCATAAAAAATAATTTTATGCACGTATGGATTTAATTCAACTGCTTCCCTGTAATTATCCTTTGTAAGAAAATGTATTTCTGATTCCGGAAATTTTTCTCTTAATTTTTTTAATAAAGGAAAAGAAAGGATAATGTCTCCGAATGAGGATAGCCTTATCACTAATATTTTTTTTATATCCGGCAATGCAGGCTATTGATTCCTGACGGCTGATGCGTCTATTAGCTGATGTGAGAAATCATTAACGGATATATCATTTATCAGCGTATCAATGAAATCCGGTCCGTATTTATTTATGAAATAAGTTATGTTCAGAACCCTTTCCTGTAATGTGTTGTCAGGAAAAACAAACAACAGGACTTTCTGAAATTGGTTTGACAGAACCTCATTCTGCTTTGATTGAAATGCCGTGAATTTATCCCTCGCCACATCAAGTGAATCAAGGAACTGCCTGTTCCTTTTTGTAAATGATTCCGTCTGGTTTGCATCAATCCTTGAAAGCTCCTTTTCATATGTATAGAAAATGCCGGTAAGTTCCTCCTTCATTTCCGAGAATATCTCATCAGCGCTTACTACTGAACTTTCCTTAAGCAGTTTTTTCGAGAGGTCTTTTTCATAAAACAATTCATTGAACTTAACATTGTACTTTTCCAGAAAGCCTTTGACTCTGTTCTCTAATACTGTAACGGATGTTCTCGGATAGATCACAGGCATTGTCATTTCAAAGAAATTATAGACTTCCCTGAACTGTGCAAAATAAGATATCTCCGAAGGACCTCCTATATATGCAACAGTTGGCAGAATATAATCCTGGCAAATTGGCCTTGTGACTACATTCCAGCTGAATCTTTCAGGATTGGTTTCAAGAAATCCGAATAATTCCTCTTTGGAAAATTTCTGGCGTGAATGTTTAAGAGCGAATATATCATTCTCTCTCGGCTCAAGCAGATAACGGTTTCCTTCATGAATGTAAAAAAGATTGATCGGCTTTGGCTTTACCTGAACTGTGAAATTTTCTTCAAGCTCTACAGAAGTATTAATTACTTTTTCACATACCTGAGGAAAAGTATTCAGTTCTTTTTCAAAGACAGGTTTCAATAATGTCTTGATCCTTTTGTCAGTTGGATCTATGAATATTATTCCTTTATTGACTATCAGTGAATTCATGAATCCGGCAAAAGCTGTTTTCAGATCTGTGCCCTGTCTGTAATTATTCCTGATCTGTGCAAATAACGAATCTGTAAAATCTGTTTTGTTGTATGAACTTTCAAGATCACTTATAAAAGCATCAATGAAATCATCTAATATAATATTACCTGACGGCTTAAGATATTTCTCTGAGACCTGTCCTTTTTCAAAATATTTAAGATTCTTAAGTTCGTTTTCCTTTGATATGATACTGATATTGTTTATTTCAGTAAAATCATGATCATCAGCTTCAAGCCAGAATATTGGAACAAACTTATATCCCGGAAATTTACTATTCAGTTTATCAGACAACTGTATTGTATTAATCGCCTTTAGAATTGTGTAATACGGACCGGAAAGAAATCCCAACTGCTGACCTGTGACAATGGCAAATGTATCTTCTTCTCGGAGCAGATCAATATTTTCGAACGTCTTTTCACCCGATCTGAAATTAATATTCTGATCTTTTAGTACTTCGCAGATATCACTGCGGAAAAAATTCCTGTTTTGTGAATAAGTCTGCTTTTTCAGTTCAATGCATTTCAGGAGATCCTCTTCAGAATTGTAATCATATTCAAAATATTTCTTTATACTTCCGAAATTCTCAATGTATTTTAGAAAAAGATCGCTGTAAGAAGGAAGTGAGTTGTATGGAATTGACATTTAGTAAGTTAAATTTGAGATAAATTAATCAATTATATTCAAACTTTAAATTTATTAATTTGCTTTATTCTAAATGTATAATTTCATTATTAAACTCTTCCTCAAATTAGTTTTTGGAGTTTAATAAAAAATTTAATTTTTTAAAAAAAACATGAAAAAAATTCTTTTGTTTCTCTTTCTTCTGCTCTTTACAAATTCTTATTCAAACTATTCAACTCCGGGAACGGGTGTTACGTGGGACCTCGACAGTCTTGTTGCATACTCAGGAGGAGATGTTACAATGTCAGGAAGCGATTATATGATCAATGATACGATCATTATAACTGCCGGCGATACTGTCAGTGTACTTTCTAATTCAACGATCAAATTCGGGACCTTAGTATTTATGGACATATTTGGAATATTGATCATAAATCCTTCTGATTCTGTACTTATCACTGCGCAGGATACAACTTTAAAATATCTCGGATTAAAATTCGAGGATTTGAGTGATGGTTCAATGCTGAGAAAGGTCATAATGGAATATGGTAATTCTATCAGGATGCTTGACTGTGATATTCTTATTGACAGCTGTATAATAAGATACAATACTCAGAATAGTTCATTTGCATCAGGCGCGATTTCTTTCTTCCATTCAAATTCAATAGTATCAAACTGTACAATATTCAGGAACAGAAGGGCAGCAATTGTCTCAGGAGCAAATATCTCATCTTCGCCGCAGATTCTTAATAATCTGATCTATGAAAATGACGTTGATAATGCGAATGTACCTCAGATCAATTTCGGAGCAACGGACGTAAATCCCATGATCATAAAAGGTAATACAATCATCGGATTGTTTACTAATTCCGGCGGTATATCTTTCCTTCCTGTCGGTTCCATACCTAATGCAATCATCGAAGACAATGTCATTAAGCATAACCGCTATGGTATTGCAATTGCCGGAGGCAGCTCTAATTTTTATATCAACAATAATATCATAGACAGCAATAACATTCAGGGAAATCCTGCACTCGGCGGCAGCGGTATAAATTTTAACGGAACAGCTACTCAGAATTCAATTGTGACAAGAAATATCATCCGGGGAAATCTCTGGGGAATTACTATTCAGGGAACGGCTAATCCGAACATGGGTGATCTGACAAGTGCTGATACATCTGACGTTGGCCTTAATGAAATTTATGATAACGGAAATTCAGGCAGCACTTTTGATCTGTATAATAATACAGTTAATCCGATATTTGCCGAAAATAATTACTGGGGTACAGGCAATGCAGATTCCGTTGAAGCTCATATATTTCACAACCCGGACAATCCAAGCTTAGGTGTGGTTGATTATCTTCCGCTCAGAGGTATTAATCTTAATTTGTATGTCGGCATGGAAGGACTTGTCAGAGTGTCCGGAAGAATGGGAAGAACTGATACTGTCACGGTTTATCTCAGAGATACTGCAGCGCCTTATGCAATTCTTGATTCAGCATCAGGTCCTGTTGACTCCGCCAACTATTCAGGTAAATTTAATTTCACTTATGCTCCGTCTTCACCTTATTACATTGTTGTTAAACATTTCAACAGCATAGAAACCTGGAGCAAAGCCGGCGGAGAATTATTAGTTTCAAACAGTGCAGACTCAAATTCATTTTCATTCATATCGGATTCAACTCAGGCATACGGAAACAATACAAAACTAACCAGAACAAGGTATTGCATGTATAGCGGAGATGTGAATCAGGACGGATTTGTTGAACAATCTGATCTGATTGAAATTTATAATGATATAACAAATTTTACCGCCGGTGTCAGAATTCCGAGTGACCTTACAGGTGATAGTTTTGTTGATCTCCGTGATGCGCTAAGGTGTTATAATAATTTAATCAACTTTGTAAAAGTAGAGTCGCCTTTACCCTGATTATTTTAACGTTTATTTTTTCTTAAACAGGAGCAGATTGATTCTGCTTCTGTTTTTTTTTATATGCTGATTTTTTATTTATATACTCATTTTCTCAATCTGTGATTCTTCATCTGAATCTTCAGTCCGGTTTTTAAATTTTGCAGTAATACTTTGGGCAAGCCGGTATTGCATTAAACAGGTATAGGCAGGATTATTTGGTATGGAAATTCAATGAAAATATTGAATCATCGTATTTCTTATTGCTTGATTGTTAAATTTATTGTTAAACTTCTGATGCAGTTATTCCGTGTTTTTGATTAATATAAGAATAAATTAAATCCTAAAATGATCTCCGGATTAAAACAGTAAAGATATCTGAACTCTTATATTTTAATCCAAATCTAATTTTCTTTTAAAATCTTCAATAGTATTTTCAATATCCTTTTTTAACTTACTTATCTCTTCTAATGCAGATTCCCTGTGATCAAAATGCAGTGATGAAGTTTTTGTCTTAGCAAGTAATAGAATTTTACCCGCTTCTTCCAAAATCGAACTGGATTTATGCTCC
This sequence comes from uncultured Ignavibacteriaceae bacterium, assembly GCA_964561045.1. GTDB lineage: Bacteria > Bacteroidota > Ignavibacteria > Tepidaquicellales > Tepidaquicellaceae > JAGPCH01. The sequence continues at coordinate 10,276 of CAZLOL010000076.1, forward strand.
GCATCGGAGATCATTTTTTCCGCTTTCCTTCTGGCATGAAGTAAAAATTCATTTGCTTTATCCAGTTTATCAGTATCAGTTAAGCAGTCTTCTTCTTCATGATCATTTTCTCTACTGGCATGTAATAACACTGTTATAGAAATGCCTGCAAGAGCACCTGCAATGATTCCTGCGAATAATTTATTAGACAAAATTCAGCTCCTTTTATTTGCTTTATTTATGGTAGAAATACAACACAGGATATGACTGTTGTCCATAATCCGTTTTTATCTCCTTCAGCAGATTGAGTGACATTAAATGTTTTAATTATCTTCCCGCTCTGCTTATAAAGATTTTCTCTTTCATTCCATGCGGTTTCGGGATCGAACTCTACGCCCAGAGTTGTTGCAAGCATGGTCGCTGCAAGATCTTCTGCATATTCTCCTGATACTTTTTCCGGTTCTCCAAACGGATGATGCTCTGAAATGTATCCATAATGACTGTCATCAGAAGGAAGAGCTACTCCGATTGATGATGCGATGAGTCTGTTCGGCTCATTTGTGAAATTTCTTGCCATAACACAAAACGTGATCTGTCCCGGTTCCAGCAATGCTGTTCCCTGCTCTACAGTCAGTCTTTTGCATCCTCCCGGAAATATACTTGACACAGTTACAATATTACATTTTTCAATACCGGCTGTTCTTAATGCAAGCTCAAATGACTGTAAATAATCTTTGTGTCTGCCTACACCTTTTGTGAAAAATAGTTTTGTTGGTTTGAACAATTTTTCTGTCTCCTGTTGTTAGTTAATTTTGTTAATTATGTTAATTGTGTTAATTTGTTAATTCTCTTTATTAAGTAAATTCTGTAAACTAAATAAATCTTATTTTACTTAACGAATTAATAAACTTTATAAACTTTATAAACTTTAAAAACTTTATAAACTTTACGAACTTGATAAACTTTATGAACCCTTAAATCTTATTTCAATACCTTAAGAAACTTCCTTTTCCCCACTTTTAAAACCATTCCGTTTATAATATTTACCACTGAATTAACATCCGTTTCTTTCTTTCCGTTTATGCTTACTGCTCCCTGTTCAATTAATTTACGGGCTGCAGTTTTTGATTCAGAGAGTTTATTTTCAGTGAGCAGATCTACGAGTCTCTGTGAGTCCTCATGTATAATTACTTCAGGAATGTCATCAGGAATTTCTTTCTTTATAAAGACCTTATCAAATTCCTCAATGGTATTTTCAGCTATATCTTCATCATAATAAAGTTTGACAAGTTCATAACCCAGTTTTCTTTTAACATCTCTCGGGTTAGCTTCACCGCTTTCTAGACCCTTTCTTATTAAAGAAAGCTCTTCTTTGGAAGTTCTTGTTGTCAGCTCAAAATATTTGTAAATAAGCGCATCGGGAATGCTCATCGTTTTTCCGAAAATATTCTTCGGTTCATCAGTGATCCCGATTGCATTATCAAGTGACTTGCTCATCTTTTCATATCCGTCAGTTCCTTCAATTAGCGGCATAGTAATGACAACCTGCTGTTCTTTGCCGAATCTCTTCTGAACATCGCGGCCGACTAAGTTATTGAACTTCTGATCCGTTCCTCCAAGCTCTACATCCGCATCAATGGCAAAGGAATCATACCCCTGCATTATGGGATACAGCATTTCGTGAAGTGAGATCTCTGTCTGTTCCTTGATCCTGTTTGTAAAATCATCCCGTTCTAGAATTCTCTGCACTGTGAATTTACTCAATAGATTTATGAGTTCTCTCAGATCTAGTTTACTGAGCCATTCTGAATTATATACCACTTTTGTCCTGCTGATATCAAGTATCTTCCCTGCCTGCTTAAAGTAGGTTTCTCCGTTAATTCTGGTTTCTTCAAAACTCAATTGCGGCCTGGTTTTTTTCTTTCCTGAAGGATCGCCTATCATGCCGGTATAATCACCAACGATTAGAATGGCGTTGTGCCCGAGTTCCTGGAACTGCCTTAGCTTGTTTAATACAACGGAATGGCCTATATGAAGATCAGGTCTGGATGGATCACATCCCAGTTTTATGTTTAATGGCTTGTTTTCTTTTAAGGACTTTTCAAACTTTTTTATGAGTTCATCTTCGGGAATGATCTCTACCGTTCCTTCCCTTATTATTTCCATTTGTTCTTTTACCGGTGCAAACATTATAACCTGCTTAAATTCCTTTCGATATCTCTTTTTTTAATTGATTCTCTTTTATCGTACAATTTTTTTCCTTTTGCAATGCCTATTTCTACTTTTATCAGCGAGCCTTTGAAATAAACTTTAAGAGGAACAAGTGTCAGTCCTTTTTCCTGAAGCTGCTGTTTTATTTTTCTTATCTCTTTTTTATTAAGAAGCAGCTTTCTGTTTCTAAGCGGCTCATGATTGTTGATGTTGCCGTATTTATATTCGTTAATGTGAGAGTTGATTATCCAGACCTCGTCATTGATTATCCTGCCGTATGATTCCTGTATGTTTATCTTTCCGTCACGGATAGATTTTACTTCCGTGCCTGTAATTACAAAACCGGCTTCATACCTGTTCAATATCTCGTATTCAAAATTAGCTTTACGATTAGTTGCAATTACCTTAATTTTGTCAGTCTCACTCATTAGATTGAAATCAGTTTCAAATTAAAATTTTAATAAAGTAAAATCAATTTACTAACAATGAAGGTAATTCAAATTCCGCTCAACCCTTTCAGCATGAATTGTTATATTTATTACGATGAGGTCTCAGGAGACGGCATCATCATAGATCCCGCGGCATTTACTGAATCGGAAAAAAACAATTTAAGGAGAATCACCGAAGACAATAAAATAAATATAAAATACATTGTAAATACTCACGGTCACATTGATCATATTCTGGGAAATAAATTCGCCAGTGATCATTTCAAAGTGCCGGTGATGATGCATAAGAGCGATGAATTCCTTTTGGAAAATTCAACCCAACAGGCAAGGTTTTTCGGGCTGGATTTTCCTGCCCCTCCGCCGGTCGATGAATTTATAACTGATGATACAACGGTGGATCTAAACGGTACAACTTTAAAATTCATTAATACTCCCGGTCATTCACCGGGTAGTGTCTGCATAATTGACAGTAAAAACAAAAATGTATTCTGCGGTGATCTGATATTTAAGAACTCTGTAGGAAGAACAGATCTGCAGGGCGGAGACATTAAAATACTTATTGACTCAATTAAAAACAGGCTATTCAAAAACACCGGAGATGATTTTATTCTGCATCCGGGGCATATGGAAATAACTAATGTGAAAGATGAAAAAAGATCCAATCCATTTCTGCAAAAAGACTTCAGATATTGATTCTCAGTAAAATAATTCCGGGTCTATGTTCAGGTCCTCAATCCGGATTATTTAAAGTGATTTATCAGCAACCGGATTTAAAAACTTGGTGTGAAATTGGCTGCTATTTTTTTAATTTCTTCTTCTACGCCGGAATTGAAATTACTTGTCGGAGTTATGAATCTTAGTAAATAAGTGTAATTGTCTCCGTCAATTATCTTTGACCGGTAATAATAGATCATTTCGGTAAATTCGGTGTCCTTATACTTTGCGCTTTTCCCGTCAAAATTTCCGGAATCAAAATCCGTATAATCTCCGTCTTTCTTTGGAATATTAAGAGTAAGGTCTTTTTCAAGTGTGTATATGAAATCATCGAGATTCTTTACTTCACTTACCTTGAATGCAAGAAGCATTATCGCGATCTTTCCGTCATTCTTGTCAAACGAATAGGAAATCGCATCTTTTTTTGGTGTCTCTTCCAGCTGTCTTTCTTTCCAGTCAGATGTTAATGTAAACTTAAATTTATAATTCACATCATTGATTTCAATACCACTTTGTCCGAATGATAAAGCGGTAATAAATAATATTGAAATTAATGCTAAATTAAATTTTCTCATTATGTTTTTTTTTACTTTTTAAATGTTTGCAGTTTATTAATAATTCTTTATGGTAATTTTGATTTCATTCTCTGATACTCTTCCGTATACAAACCTTTTGTAGGATCCGGAATGGGTTTTATTTTGCTTAATTTCAGTTTAACATTATCTATTCTGTCCTGAGGCAGTGGATGTGTTGCCAGCAGTCTCTCAAGATCTCCCGGCGTTTCTCCCTTTTTCCGCTGCTCTTCCTTTATCTTATCAAAGAAAAATGTAATGGAACCGGGATAATATTTTGTTCCCGTTAAATACTTAATTGAAAAGTCATCTGCTTCTTCTTCATCCGCCCTGCTGTTTGCAAGAAAACCGAGACCTACAAATAAATTAGCTGCTATCTCACCGAGCTGACTCGGGTTGCTGCCCAGAACCAAACTCATGATTATGCTTACTCCATAATAAGAAGTGAGTCTTTGTGTCATGTGTCTCTTCTCTGCGTGAGCTATTTCGTGACCGATTACTCCGGTAAGTGCTGCTTCACTGTCGAGATATTTAATGAGACCCGTATAAACATAAATGTAACCGCCCGGAATGCAAAATGCATTAACAGTGCTGTCATCGTGTATTATTTCGAACTGATATGGAAAAACATTTTTATACTGAATGTACTTCGAATTCTGTAATACATATCTGCCAAGTCCTGAAACATAGTCCTTGACATCCTGATGACCTTTTAATACAGGAAACTGCGCGCTTTCATCTTTGATCTGCTGCTGGATCTCTTTTCCCAGATCTAC
>CAZLOL010000077.1:0-14917 GCA_964561045.1 uncultured Ignavibacteriaceae bacterium
GAATGAATCCTTCTTTCTCAAGAGATTCAGGTTTATATGAGTTTTCGGCAAGCGCTTTCTCATATTCTTTTTTAAAAGCTATATGATATATCATTTTACAGTATCAATATAATTCGGGAAAAATATAATTGTATTTTATATGACATTCTAATTAAATAATTTACACTTCAAAAATAATTTATTGCCAAGAAAAATCCTACACATAGCTCCTCAGAATTTTGCAGGGATGCCATTTGATTTTGTGAAGATGCACAGAAATTCCGGCGCTGAATCACGACTGATCACGCTGTTTAAAAATACGATTAATTTCGATGAAGACATCTGTCTTGATTTTAAGCTGCCAACCGGTAACAGAGCTAAAAGCTGGCGGGATTCAAAGATAAACAAAACAGAGCCGGAATTAAAATTTAATAGTCCGAAAAACCTGCCCGAGAAATTATATTTTAGATTCAGAGATGAAATGCACAGGCCGGCAATCAATAATATCATAAAGAAATATGATCTTTTTAATTATGATATTTATCATTTTGACGGCGGAATGGATCTTTACAGGGATCTCCGGTTTGCAAAAGAACTGAAGATGAGAGGAAAGAAAATAGTATGCTGCTATTACGGAAGTGATCTGAGAACAAGAGGAATATTCAGGGAACTGGATGAAATGAGCGACCTTAATCTGACAGTAGAATATGATCATCTTTCTCTGCATAAAAACATCAGCTATATTTTTTTTCCGTTTGATGTCAGTGAATATAAGATCAGTAAAAAGAAGAACAGCAAATTAAAGATAATTCATTCGCCTACAAACAGGAAATTCAAAGGTACTGATAAAATTATAAACGTAATAAACGAAATTGATAAACAGAGACAAATAGAATTCATACTTCTGGAGAATATGGACAGGAATAAAGTGCTTGAAATAAAAAGCGAATGTGATCTTGCTATAGATCAGGTCGGAGGAGAAATGGGCGGAACTGGTTACGGCAAGAACTCGATTGAAAATCTTTCACTTGGAGTTCCGACTTTCACCGAGTTCACAGAAGATTATTTAAATTTCTTAAAGGAAAATCCTTTCATTCATTCTACTATCGGGACACTTCAGGAAAACATACTTAAGCTTATTGATAATGAAATATTGAGAAATGAGATAAGCATTTCAGGGAGACTCTGGGTTGAGAAATATCATTCGTTTGAATCCGTAAATAGAATGCTTCAGGGATATTATATGAAAAATAATATTTTATAATTGGAAACAAAGTCTCATATAAAAGAACTTTTCTCGCAGACTATGATCTACGGTCTGGGAATAATGCTGAACAAATCGGTCGGATTTCTGCTGCTGCCGCTTTATACGAAATATTTTCTTCCTGAACAGATAGGTCTGTTCACCCTTGTTCAGTCATTGTCTCTTATACTCGGCGTGATCTATATGTTTGGAATGGAAACATCTTTCATGAAATATTTTATAGATTCAAAAGATGATAAATCCAGATCTGAAATATATTCTTCCACACTGGCGCTGCTTACAGTTACATCTCTTATCCTTTCGTCAATAGTTTTTATAAATGCCGGCAATATAGCAACCCTGATGAACTTATCTAAAAGAGAGGAAAGCATTTTACTTATAAGAGTTCTGAGCCTGCTTATACTTGTAGATACAGTGTACAGATTCCCGCTGCTTTTCTTCCGTGCTAAACTTGATTCCAAAACTTATGCATATATTAATCTTCTTACCTTTATTGTGAATATTATCTGCAACATTTTATTTATAGTTATTTTAAAGAAAGGTGTTGAATCAATATTTTACAGCTACATAATTTCGGTCGGAGTTACATTCATCCTTGGGCTTGTCCTCACGAAAAATTACCTGACACTAAACATCTCGTTTCTGAAAATAAAAGAAATGCTTGCTTTCGGAAATAAGTTCATCTTTATAGGATTCTTCGTTTTGTTCATTGATGTCTCGGACAGATTTTTCCTGAAATATTTCTTTGATGAAAGTGTAGTAGGTATTTATTCGGCTAACTACAGACTCGCTTCCGTAATGAGTTTCCTGATCGCATCATTCAAGTTTTCCTGGACACCGTATTTCTTAAATCTGAAATCCAATCCGGAAAACAAAAAAATAATTTCATCCATATTTACTAATTTTGTTTTCACGGGACTGTTTCTGTTCCTGGTCTTTTCGGTTTTCACCGAGCAGTTAGTGAAAATATCTTTTTTCGGTGTAGAATTTCTTAATGCAGATTACTGGTCAGGCTTAAAGATCATTCCGGTAATTCTTGCTGCTTACTTTTTTTCAGGAGCTTACTCTACCCTGAATGCAGCTCCGTTCTTTACGGATAATACGCAGGCGATCTTTTATATTACTCTGTCCGGAGTGGCAGTAAACACGCTCTTCAATCTGATCCTTATTCCTTTGTATGGCATCATGGGAGCGGCATTATCCACATTCTTAACTTATTTTTTTATGTTCATTATAATTTATTTTTATTCTCAGAAGATCTATAAAATAGAATATGAGTTGGGAAGAATACTTAAAATGGTTTTACTGACGGCAGTGTTTTTTGCTGTTTCTTATTTTGGAATAAATAACTCCGGCTTGAGCATAGCATTTATAATAGTCTCTGATCTGTTTCTGATTATAGTTTACCTGATGATATTGAATATTTTAAACATTATAGATCTGAAAAGAATAATTCAGTTTCGTAAAAAATGATCACCCGCCTGAAAACGGAGGAAGAAAGGCAATCTCGTCATTGTCTTTGATTTTCGTATTTCCATTTATGATTTTCTTATTGACGGCAATTCTGTAAGTGAAATTCTTTAGTTGTGGAAATTTATTCCTCAGATCAAGATCAATCATATCAGTATCTGCCGCATCTGAATAATTCATTTCTCCCATTCCTGTGATGTCCGAAATATTTCCGAAAAATAATATTTTCATTTTTGATAATGATAAATTTGTTTTGTGTTTCAAAATTAATTTCCCACCAAGCAACTAATACACAAAGCTAAATAAAACTATAGTTTTAAATTTAGTGTCTTTGTGACTTCGTGGTTTAATTGGGTCTTCATAGGTCTTCCGTGGATTGAAGAAAAATAAAAATGAATAGACAGACATAATAAAACCTAAAATCAGAATCTGATCAATAAGGGAACATATGTACTTCCGCTTCTTCATCTTTTCTTAAAACAAACTTATCAGCCGGAAGATATATAAAGCAGTCAGCTTCCGCGAATGTCCTTAAAATATAAGATGCCTGCCCTTCCAGAGATTCTACTGTGCTACCGGAAGTCTTTGCTTTCAGAAAATTTGCCATTTTAAATTTTTTATTTACTTCATTCACTGCTGTCAGATATCTAACCTGTAAAAAATGATCGCTGAATCCCTGAAGCTTTCTAAGTAAAGGATAAACGTATTCATAAAAGCATGTGAAGACAGAAGCAGGATTTCCGGGAAGACCGAATATATATGTGTTGTCTTTCTTTCCGAAATATAGAGGCTTCCCCGGACGCTGTGAGACTTTGTAAAATAATCTCTTGACGCCTAACTCGTCCATGACTTCATTGACAAAATCGTATTTACCTACTGATACTCCCCCTGAAATAAGAATCACATCTGATAGTTCTGCTAATTCACTGGCATTCTTTTTTAAAATGTCTTTTTCATCTTTGTTAAAAATAGTAACTCTGACATTAAGATGCATCTTCTCCAGTGCAGAACTGATAATAAAAGAATTTGAATCATAAACTTTTCCGAATTTCAGTTTCTCTCCCGGAGTTTGTAATTCATTGCCTGTAATGAGCAGACTGATCTCCGGTTTTCTGAATACCTTAATATGTTCTATCCCGAGCGCAGCAATAAATCCTGAAACCGCCGGATTTATATATGTACCTTTTGGAACTGCAAGCTCACCTTTCTTTATCTGCGATCCTCTCCTGCGAATGAGATTATCTTTTAATGCATTTACATCATTCAGCATCATTCTGTTCTGGTTCCTGATGACATCTTCCTGCATCACAACAAAATCAGATCCTTTAGGTACAACAGCTCCTGTAAAGATCCTTGCACATTCACCGCTCTTTATTTTAATCCGCGGATTGTCTCCGGCTTTTATCTCGCCGGTGATCTTTCGAGAGTTTGATTTTGAAAACACTGAAACATATCCGTCAACATTCGACTGATCAAAGGGAGGGAGATCCAGAGGAGAATGTATGTTTTCATAAGTGAAATATCCGGAGCAATTATAAATTTTACGTGTGATGGATTTATTAAGCCTGTCAGAGCTTCCAATTACAATGGCTTTTGCTTCCTCAACTGTTATCATTAGTATTTTTAAATTAAAATTAATTTAACTGCTGCAATAATGATCACTAACGCTAGTACATTTTTAAGAATTACACTCTGTGCAAACCGGCTTCCCCAGACAGATCCGGCTATTCCGCCTGCCAGAGCAGCAAGGATCCACCATGTAAATGTACTGCTTAAATTCAGACCTGATGATCCCAGACCTATCAGGCCGGAAACTGAATTAACAAATATGAACAAAGCCGATACCGCAGCTGTTTCTTTAATACTGCCCCACCCGAAGAACAATATTATTGGGCTGAGAATTATTCCGCCGCCTATCCCGATCATTCCTGATAATAATCCGAGTACAGAGCCGATAATCAATCCTGCATAGACCGGAAGATCTTTTAATCTATCTGAACTTTTTAAGGTAAAAATTCCGGTTAATCTTAATGCGGCTATTATTAAAAACAAGCCGAGGATTCTGTTATACCAGTACGGGTTCAGAGCTATATTCGCGCCGATGAACGCCATTGGAACTGAAGTTAGTGCAAAAGGATAAAACAGTTTCCATCTAAAAAATCCCGCTTTATAAAACTGAAAGAATGCAATAGCTGAAACGAACAGATTAAGTATCAAAGCTGAGCTTCTCATATATACTGAGCTTACTCCTAAAAGGCTCATCATAGCAAGGTATCCGCTTGCCCCGCCGTGTCCGACTGAAGAATACAAAACTGCGATAAGAAAAATAAGCGGAAGTATTTTCAGTAATTCAATTTCCATTTATCCGCCTATGCTTACCATGCTTCTGTTTATAAAATTACCCGTTTCAAACTGACCGCCACGCTCTTCTTTTTTAAAGTTAAGTGAAGAATGTATCAGTTGTATTATGTCTTCGCCATTTCTGAAAGGAGTGAGCAGATCAGTTTCTTCGGCAGAGAAAAGGCAGTTCTTCAGTTTGCCGTCTGAAGTGAGTCTGAGCCTGTTGCAGCCTGAGCAGAATGGATCAGTGATAGTGCTAATGATGCCGAATGTTCCGGTATGCCCGTCCGCCCTGTATTTTCTTGAAGTATCATTGAATGAATCCTGTATCTTATGAAAGCTGTATTTAGTTTCTGCAAGTTTTAAAATTTCCTCATAAGAAAAAACTTTACCTATATTCCAGTTATTTTTGTCAAAGGGCATGAACTCAATGAATCTCACTTCCAGCTGATGATACTTTGTCCATTCTATGAAATCAGGAATTGAGTGATCATTGATGCCTTTCATTACGACTATATTTACTTTTACATTAAGATCACTTTCCAGCAGCAAATGAATATTGGAAAGAATTTTATCGAAATGTTTTCTCTTTGTGAGAAAATTGAATTCATCAGGTTTCAGGGAATCGAGACTTACATTAACAGATCTAATGTCAGCCTCTTTAAAAACGTTAATATATTTATCTGCAAAAAAAGCATTAGTGGAAATTGATAATTCAACGGGAAGTTTACTCAGCTTTAAAATTATATCTTTAATGTCTTTCCTGAAAAGCGGCTCGCCACCCGTGAGACGTATCTTGTTAATTCCGAGACCTGTAAAGACAGAAGCGATCTTTTCAATTTCATCAGCAGTCATCAGCTTACTCTTAGCGGTAATGTGATTTTCTCCGTCAGGCATACAGTAGACGCAGCCGAGATTGCAAGCATCCGTGACCGATATTCTCAGGTAATTGTGAATTCTGCCGAAAGTGTCTGAAAGCATTTGATTTGAGTATTTGTGAAAAATAACATAACAATGTTCAATGTTCAATGTTCAATGTTTCATTTAATTGGAATGCTTCCCATAAAAGCAATAAATCAAATGCAGAATAGTAATTACAATGACGTGTTGATTTCCGGACTACAATTAAAAACATTCCTCCCCCCGCACTCAAATTTGGATTGTAAAAAAACCTCTGCTGACGTAACTTCTCTGTTCATTTATGACTTCATCAAATTCCAGTTTAAATAAAATAATAGTTAAAGGCGCGAGGGTTCATAATCTTAAGAATGTTGATATTGAGATACCGCGTGATTCTTTAGTTGTCTTTACAGGTCTTTCAGGTTCAGGCAAATCCTCGCTTGCTTTCGATACAATTTATGCCGAAGGTCAGAGAAGATTCATGGAAACACTCTCGGCTTATGCGCGTCAGTTCATCGGTGGTATAGAGAGACCTGATGTCGATAAGATTGAAGGGCTTTCTCCATCCATTTCCATTGAACAGAAAACCATTTCTCAGAATCCAAGATCAACTGTCGGAACCGTTACTGAGATCTATGATTTCCTGCGTCTGCTTTTTGCCAGATGCGGGACGCAGTATTCTCCTGATACGGGAAGAGCTGTTACCAGGCAAAGTTTAGATCAGATACTGGGCAGGATCTATGAATTGAAAGAAGGAACAAAGATAACGATCCTTGCTCCGGTAATAAAAGGAAGAAAAGGTCATTACAGAGAATTGTTTGAAGAGATTAGTTCACAGGGATTTACAAAAGTAAGAGTTGACGCAGAGGTGATGGATATCGTTCCTCAGATGAAGCTGGAAAGATTTAAGATACATGACATAGAAATTGTAATAGACAGGTTAGCGGTAAATGAAAAAGCTAAATCAAGGATCAATGATTCTCTTGAAACTGCATTAAGGCACGGCGAAGGGATACTGATCGTGAATGACGGAAAGGAGGACAAGCTTTATAATGAAAAATTATCCGATCCGGAAACAGGCAGGAGCTTTTCCGAGCCGGCTCCTAATTCATTTTCATTTAATTCTCCATACGGCTGGTGCAAGGATTGTTTCGGATTAGGTGAAAAGAAAGAAATAGACATAAATAAAGTATTTCCTGACAGGAATCTGACAATAAACGAAGGTGCTATTGCTCCCCTGGGAAAGCCAAGGAATACATGGATATATTCGATCTTCAGAGGTCTGATAGAAAAACTGAATTTTGATTTTGACACGCCGTTAAAGAAATTCTCCGATGATGCAATTGAAGAAATACTGAATGGTTCGTCTGAAAGAGTAAAGTATAAGCACACCAGTTCAAAAGGAAACAGCAATACATATTCACACAGGTTTGAGGGCTTATATAATTATATCAAGCGATATGCAGATGATTCTTCTTCAGAGACCATACGCCAGTGGGCTGAGAGTTTTATGACAATATCAAAGTGCAAGACCTGCGGAGGGGGAAGACTGAAAGAAGATTCATTATGGGTCAGGGTAAATGATAAGAATATATATGACATTACACAGATGTCAATAAAGAATTCAAAAGAATTTTTTTCGTATATAAAATTAGATGATCGCAAACAGGTTGTAGCTGAACAGATAATAAAGGAGATCAGATCAAGACTGGATTTTCTTTTAAATGTAGGGCTTGAATACCTTACGCTCGACAGAAGCGCAAGAACTTTATCCGGCGGTGAAGCTCAGAGAATTCGTCTCGCGACACAGATCGGTTCTCAGCTGACAGGCGTTTTATATATATTGGATGAACCTTCAATAGGATTACATCAGAGAGACAACATAAAACTGATCGAGTCTCTGAAGCATTTGAGAGATATAGGAAATTCGGTGATTGTAGTCGAGCATGACAAGGAAATGATAGAATCATCAGACTTTGTAGTTGATCTCGGTCCGCGCGCAGGAGAACACGGCGGTGAAATTGTAGGATCAGGATCGCCGATGAGTCTTAATGGAAGTTCTATTACAGGCGAGTATTTATCCGGAAAAAAGAAGATCGAAGTTCCTGAGACCAGAAGGGAAGGCACAGGTAATTTTATTACATTAAAAGGAGCAAGCGGGAACAATCTGAAGAAGGTTAACCTGAAGATACCTTTGGGGAAATTTATCTGTGTGACAGGAGTCAGCGGTTCAGGCAAATCTACATTAATCACAGAAACTCTTTACAGGATACTTTCACAAAAATTCTTTAAAACTCCCGAACATCCTCTGCCGTTTACTTCCATTGAAGGTTTGTCTGTCAAAGGTGAGAAGTACAGAGAAAAGATCATTGACAAAATAATTGAGATCGATCAGACTCCTATAGGCAGGACACCGAGGAGCAATCCTGCAACTTATACGGGTTTATTTACTTTTATCAGAGACATTTATTCATCCTTGCCTGAATCGAAGATAAGGGGATACAAGCCGGGAAGATTTTCATTCAATGTAAAAAGCGGAAGGTGTGAAGCCTGTGAAGGCGCGGGTTTGCAAAAGATAGAAATGAATTTCCTGCCGGATGTATATGTGACATGCGAAGTATGCCGCGGGAAAAGATATAACAGGGAAACGCTGGAAGTTAAATACAAAGGGAAATCAATAGCAGACGTGCTTGAAATGAATGTTGAAGAAGCCGTTGCATTTTTTGAACCGGTTCCTTCTCTGAAAAGAAAACTTCAGACACTGTTTGATGTTGGTCTCGGATATATCAGATTAGGTCAGCAGGCAACTACTCTTTCCGGAGGAGAAGCTCAGCGTGTAAAACTTTCAACGGAGCTTTCGAAAGTTCAGACAGGGAGAACTTTATATATACTGGATGAACCTACGACCGGGCTTCATTTTGAAGATATTAACATGCTTCTGAAAGTGCTGAATAAATTAGTTGATAAAGGGAATACAGTAATAGTGATCGAACACAATCTCGATGTTATAAAATCCTCAGACTGGATAATAGACATGGGACCCGAAGGCGGAGAAGGCGGGGGCAGAATCATAGGTGAAGGAACACCAGAACATTTAGTAAAAAAATATACTGATGTATCTTATACGGCAAAATATCTAAAGGATGAATTAAAATAAATTACTGACCCTTCTGAAGCTGTTCTATTACAGGTCTTAACTCTCTTTCCCAGGCTTTGTCAATTTTTATTGCAGCTTCAAAATCTTCAATTGCATTCGCATTGTCCTTCATTTCCTTATACAAAAGTCCACGGTTATAAAAAGTAATATCATCCTTAGGATTGAGCTTAACGACTTTTGAATAATCTTTAATTGCTTCATTATACTGTTTAAGCAGCTGATAATCCGAAGCTCTGTTAAAATAAATGTCCGGATTTTTTTTGTCAAACTTTACAGCAAGAGTATAATCATTAATTGCATCAGTATATTTCTCAAGTTTATCGTTAACTATGCCTCTGTGAAAATATGCATCACCGTTTTTAGGATTATAACCTATCGCCTTTGTCAGTTCTGATATTGCTTTTTCATAATCAAAGTTGATCTCATATACCAGACCCTTATAAAAACAGTTCTCGAAATTGTCAGACTGAAGTGCAAGTATCTGTGCAAAATAATTATTGGCATCATCAAATTTATCTGAGTAAAAAGCATTCTTGCCGTTTTCATAAGTGTCTTTCAGGGTTTGGGAATATGAGAGAGATGAGATGAAAAGAAGTAAAACTATAACAAAGTTTAATTTGATTTTCATGGCATTACGCTTATTTATTATAAATATAATTATATAAAATTTATGTTAATATCTGATAATATCTGCATCATGAACATAAATGCAATGTTTAATAAAATTAATTAGTTTAGTTTAATCCGTTACTTAAGCACATAAAAATATTAAACCCCGAAAGAGTCCCATGTCTTTAGAAAATTTCACTTCTTTAATGATTTAAGACATTTGCAAGAAATTTTCCTGTATAGGATTTGCTTTCATTTACTATTTCCTCCGGTGTTCCGGTGGCTACAACATAACCTCCTTCATCGCCGCTTTCGGGACCAAGGTCTATTATTTGATCAGCGCATTTTATGACTTCCAGGTTATGCTCAATTACAAGTATTGAATTTCCTTTCTTGATAAGTTCTTCAAAACACTTCAGCAGTTTGGAAACATCATAATAATGAAGGCCTGTTGTCGGCTCGTCGAAAACAAACAATGTATGTCTGTCTTCCTCCTGAAAAGTAAGGTGGTAGGCAAGCTTTACTCTTTGTGATTCGCCTCCGGAGAGAGTCGTAGCAGACTGTCCGACTCTCAGATATCCGAGTCCTACATCATCCAGAACTTTAAGCTTTTTGACAATTTTCGGAAAGGGCTTAAAAAAATTAATGGCTTCAAGCACGGTCATCTCAAGTATCTCGCTGATATTCTTATGCATACCTTCATTTCCTTTCAGCTTAATATCAAGCACATCGCTCTTATATCTTTTACCTTTACAGGTTTCACATTCGAGTATGATATCAGCCATGAACTGCATCTCGATCTTTATTATGCCTGTTCCTTCACAGGTCTCGCATCTTCCTCCCGGAACATTGAATGAAAAATATCCTGAGTAAAGATTCTTTTTCTTTGCATCGTGGGATTCTGCAAATGTATCTCTAATAATATCAAAAGCTTTTATGTATGTGACCGGGTTGCTCCTTGAGCTTTTTCCTATAGGATTCTGATCGATCATTTCTATTGCTTCAATTGACTGCCAGCCCTCCAGTGAATCATGCTCACCTATCTTTTCATTATATGAACCTTCAAGTTTTCTTTTAATGTCGCCGTAAAGAATATTATTTATCAGAGTTGATTTACCCGATCCGCTGACACCGGTTATGCAGACAAACATTCCCAGAGGAATATTTACATCAATATCCTTTAAGTTATTTTCTCTTGCTCCTTTTATTTTAATAAACCTTGTATCTTTCCTGACAGGTCTTCTTGCTACCGGCACATCAATTTTCATTTTCCCGCTCAGATATTTTCCGGTTAGTGATTTAGTATCTTTAAGTATCTTATCATAATTTCCCTGAAAAATAATTTCTCCGCCTTTTTCACCTGCAAAAGGTCCCATATCCACAATCTCATCTGCTTCCTTCATCATATCGCTATCATGCTCAACCACCAGTACGCTGTTTCCAAGATCACGAAGGGATTTCATAATGTTGATAAGCTTATAATTGTCCCTCGGATGCAGGCCTATTGAAGGTTCATCCAAAACATAAATTGAACCGACGAGCGATGAACCAAGTGAAGTTGAAAGATTTATTCTCTGAGATTCGCCGCCTGATAAAGTATTTGATAACCTGTCTAATGTCAGATAAGTAAGTCCTACATCATTCAGATATTTCAAACGCGAAACAATTTCTTCAAGAATCCTTTCAGAGATCTTTCTCTCGTATTCGCTCAGCTTTAAATTAAGAAAAAACCCATAAGCTTCTTCTATTTTCATTTTTACAATTTCAAAGATATTAAGATCGTTTATCTTAATGTATAATGCCTCTTTACGAAGACGCGAGCCACTGCACTCACTGCAGGTTGTGTAAGCCCTGTATCTGTTCAGCAATACTCTGTAATGAAGTTTGTAAGAAGCTTCTTTCTCAATCTTCTTAAAGAATTTTGTGAGTCCGATATATCTTTTTCCGCCCTTGAAAATATATTCTTTTTGCTTGTCCGTAAGCTTATTGAAAGGCATATGAACATCAAACCCGTAATCACCGGATTCACTTATAAGGTCGGTCAGATGTGAGGAATGTTTAGGTGTTGAAAAAATACTGATGGCTCCGTTGAAAACAGATTTCCGCTTGTCGGGAATTACAAGATCAATATCAATGTCCATTGTTCTGCTGAATCCCTGGCACTTCTCACATGCACCAAATGGATTATTGAATGAGAAAAGTCTCGGCTCCGGTTCTTCGAATCTTAACCCATCCATCTCAAGATACTTATTGAAATAAATATCCTCATGTTTATTATCTTTCAGAATTCTTATTGTAACATAACCTTCACTTTCGCTGTATGCCAGCTCTATGGAATCATTTAGTCTGGTAACTGATTCAGCATCCCCTGGATCAAATGAAAGTCTGTCCATTAATGCAGTGATTTGAAATTCCGGACCGTCATTGACTCTATCCGTTGATCTGACTGCATTTAATAATTCATTCCCGGATAATTCATTTAAATCTACAATATTATTACCGATAATGAGTCTGTAAAAACCTTTTGATTTAAGATCATTTATTCTGAATCTTAATTCAGTTTCGTCTTTAATATCATGAGAAACCAGTACATAAAGTTTTACCGGAATGCCGCCGGATAACTGAGTAATTTCATCTATAATACTTTCGGGAGAATCTTTTCTTACAAGCTTTCCGCTGACAGGAGAGTAGGTTTTTCCAATTCGGGCAAAAAGAAGTCTCAGGTAATCATAAATTTCCGTGGTTGTTCCTACAGTCGAGCGCGGATTCTTAATTTTGGTCTTCTGTTCAATTGCCATGGAAGGAGCCAGCCCGGCAATGAAATCCAGGTCAGGCTTGTTGATCCTTTCAAGAAACTGTCTCGCATAAGATGAAAGACTCTCCACGTACCTGCGCTGACCTTCGGCATATATTGTATCGAATACAAGTGATGATTTACCCGAACCGCTGACACCTGTAAAAACTATAAGTTTATTCTTCTGAATATCTATGCTTACATTCTTCAGATTGTGAACCCTTACGCCTTTTATGATAATAAATTTCCTCGGATCAGAAATATTTATTGTCTCTTCTTTAGCGCTTTTTTTAATCTTTGACTTAGCCAGATGAGTAAAATTTTTTAACATAGAATTTAAAGTTTTAAAGAATCAGAAACAGTTCAATTCCCGATACAAACTTTCATTAACTAAGTTTAAATGATTTAATAATTTTTATTTTACTATTACCATACAAAGAACTCAAAGAACTCAAAGAACTCAAAGAACTTAAAGAACTTTTAACTTTCAACTAACTATATTCTTCATTAATTTTACTAAAAAGTATTTGATGACCCGCAGAATAATTCTTATATTATTGTTTACTATATTACCTCTGATCAGCTATTCACAGGAATTATATATTGTAACTCACCCAGCAGCAAATTTATCAAAGAACAGGCTTGAGTTCAGAAATGCCGTAATGAGCTATGACAATTTTAATTACTATCACAGCTATTTTGCATTGAATTACGGTCTTCTCGGAAATCTTACTATTTATAATGACGTTTATTATTCTCTTGATCAGGGATATAAATTTCTCGGCAATTATGAATTCGCTGCAAGATACAGGATTAAGGACTTTGATAAAAGAAATTATCATCTTCGGACTGCATATCAGACCGGTCTGGTTATTCCGGTAAACGCAGAGCCGATAGTTGACGGTGCCGTAGAATATGAGATCCATCCGGGACATAAGGTAAAGTTCTATAATTTCGTAAATGACATTACAATCCCATCCGTAGATTTTCACACAACGGATAATTTTACTTATAAGAATGATCTGATCATTACTAATCTTTCAGGGAAATTTGCAGCCACGGGTGAAATGGGTTTTAACATTAACTTCCCGAAAAATGATTTTAAGTTCGGAAATTATTTTGACTGGTCGCTTTCATTCGGATATCTTGTGCTGCCAAAAGTCTATGAGAGCTATGATGACGTAAACATTAATCTTTACTGGGAAAATAAAGCCTACTATTTTTATAAGAATAAGTTTCTCGGAACTGAAATTGCAAATTCCGGAGGATTCCGTCTGGATACTTATCTTGGTATACAGTCAATATTTTTCTCTTCTCTGATGTTAGAGCTCTCATATAAAATACCTGTTCACTCAAATGAGTATGTTGAAACTCAAATAGGCAAGCGAACAACAGCTTTGCTTATGAGCATCAGATATCTTTTCTTTTTGTAAATAATAATTTTCAGCATGCTTCGCCTGATATACAATATTATTGCAGCATCTGTATTTATAATTTTCATACCTGCTTACTCATTCATGCAGACTGACAAACCTATCCATGAAATAGAAAGAGATCTTCACAGGAATTCCTTCAGCAGATATCTTACGGAATACAGAAGCGATACAAACATCAATGCGACATACTATAAATTAAATCTTTACATAACCAGTCAGCCTGATTTTCTAACCGGTGATGTAACCATCAATTCTGAATGCCGTGTTAATAATCTCAATTCCTTATTTTATGATTTCAGTGACAACATGACCGTTGACTCGGTTATTTACAACAATGAATTGCTTGTCTTCAATCACACGCAAAATAAAATATTCATAACTTTAAACAGTTCATTTAATACCGGACAGAATATTTCTTTAAAAATATTCTATCACGGAGTTCCGGTGCCTACCGGTTTCGGGAGTTTTATTTTCGGGTCTCACGGAAACAATGAGCCATCAATATGGACACTTAGTGAGCCATACGGCTGCATTGACTGGTATCCGTGTAAAAATACTCCTTCAGATAAAGTCGACTCTTCCGATGTCTGGCTGCGGTGCTCTGATCAGCTGATTGCCGTTTCTAACGGTGTTCTGAGAGGAATTGAATCTGGCGGCGACGGTACTCTGACTTATAAGTGGCACAACTCATATCCTATCGCAAATTACGTCATATCACTTGCAATCTCAAATTATGCACAGTATAATTTTTATTATAAGTATTCAGCATCAGACTCCATGCCCGTTGTAAATTATATCTATCCTGAAAATCTTAATGCTCTTAAATCTCAGCTTGATAAAACGGATGATATGCTGGAAATATTTTCGAATACTTACGGACCTTATCCTTTCCTTAATGAAAAATACGGACACGCGGAGTTCGGAAGAAATGCCGGAATGGAAAATCAGACCATCTCATCTATGGGAGC
>CAZLOL010000078.1:0-14753 GCA_964561045.1 uncultured Ignavibacteriaceae bacterium
TTACAAACTTTACAAACTTTATGAACTTTATGAACTTTATGAACTTTACAAACTTATTTGTTAGGCAGCGGAATCGAATCCGGGATTCCCATGAGTGGGAAGTCTTTTCTCAGCGGATGATATTCATAATTTTCAGGCATATACATTCTTCTCAGATCAGGGTGATTTAAAAAGTTGATTCCCATTAGATCATATGCTTCTCTTTCATACCAGTTAGCAGATTTCCAGACAGGAATTAAACTTTCCATCTCCGGATTTTTACTGTCTAACCTGATCATAATAAACATCCGTTCATTGTTATCAATGGAGACGAGATTATAGATCATCTCAAAGCGGTTCTTCTTTTCGAATTTGTCAACACTTATCGCATCTACACAGGAATTGAATTTTAAAGACGAGTCTTCTTTTAAAATTTTACACACATCAAGAATGTCTTCTTTATTTATGTATAAAGCAGGAGTCCCGTTTACGTCTGAATATTCTATTTTAAAATTATTTAGTCTGGATTTCAGAAGGTTTACTTTTTCTTCGTTCATTTTATTATTTGAATGAACTTACTCAATATATATTTTATTTTAAACAACAAAAAACCCGCCTTTTATAAGCGGGTTTCTAAAAAACTTTACAGTTCTATAAAATTATTTTATCAGCTGCATCTTTTTTGTTTCGGTAAAGAAATCAGTATCAAGCCTGTAATAATATGTGCCGCTTGAAAGAGAACTTCCGTTAAACTCTGCCTGATAAGAGCCGGCTGGTTTAAATCCCTCAAAAATGTTCATAACTACCTGACCGATTGAATTAAATACAGTCAGCTTTACATTTGTGCTTTTTGAAAGTTCAAAATTAATTTTTGTTGAAGGGTTAAAAGGATTCGGATAATTTTGATGAAGGACAAAATTATCAGGAATATTTGTACCATTCTGAATAATGCCTATTGTACCTAGTAAGCTCACTTCGTCAATCTGAACAAAGACACCATCTGTTGATACATCCTGATAATATCTAAAACCAATAAATACATTTTGACCGGCAAATGGAATCAGGTCAACATAGTAATCCGAATATGAAGCATAAACAGGGTTCGGCGGAAAAGGAATTGTCTGTATGTAATTATTTGGATTTGCTAAAAATGCTGCCGGAGTAGAATCAGTAGTACTTACCCATACCTGTAAACTGTCGCTTAATGTCGGCGTACCGCCTGTTCCCCAGAACTGAATTAAACCGTCAGAAGGAACATTCATTATTTTTTTTGATACTAACCAGGCATCAGCAAGATTATCTGTACCGTTAGTTCCTGTAAGCCAGCTTACTCCTGCATTTCTGTGTCCCTGATAAGGTATGGCTGTTCTAATAGCTTGTACGCCGGGTATAGTAGATCCTGAGTCTCTCACTGTCCAGTTAGTATCAGGACCACTGTTAAATCCGGTATTGTCCCAGTATGACCATCCCGGCGGAACGTTATTCGGAAGAGTGGTCTCAAAACCTTCAGTCCAGATAAGCGCCTGAGACTTTGCCAAGTTGAAAGCTATAAAAGTAAATATTAAAACGTAAAATAGTTTTTTCATGATTTCTCCTTTATTTAAATTAAAAAAATTTTAAATTATTTATTTATAAATTTTTAATTAACAGAAAAACTTCCTTCATTTCCGTTTTGTATTTTTTCCTGAAGCACCATTAAAGCTTTGAGAAGATTATCCGGTCTCGGTGGACAGCCTGCGACATATACATCAACTGGCAAAAACTGATCTATTCCCTGAACAACAGAATAAGTTCTGTACATACCTCCGCTTGATGTGCACGCACCCATGGCGATTACCCACTTTGGTTCAGGCATCTGATCATAAATTTTTCTAACCACCTGTGCCATTTTATAGGTTGTGGTTCCGGCTACAATCATAACATCTGACTGTCTCGGAGAGAATCTGAATACTTCGCTTCCGAATCTTGAAATGTCAAACCTTGGTCCTGCGGCTGCCATCATTTCTATTGCGCAGCAGGAGATTCCCATAGGCATCGGCCATAAAGCATTCTTTCTGGACCACTTTATCAGATCATCGATTTTGGATGTGACAAATCCGTCTTTGGATAATTTTTCTTCTAATCCCATTTTAAAGCTCCTTTTTTGATTACGTAGATATAACCTACAAGCAAGATTACGATAAAAACTATTACGCTTACAAATGAATAAACCATTCTGGCATGATCAAGATTAATAAATGAAACTGCCCACGGATACAAAAAGACAACTTCAATATCAAATAAAATAAATAAAACCGCTACCATATAAAATTTTACAGAGAATCTGTCGTGTGCTGTTCCTACAGGCTCTACTCCACTTTCATACGTAGACATTTTTTCTTTGTTAGGTCTGGAAGGTCCAAGCAAAGATGATAACTTAACATTTGTAACTGCAAACAATACCGAGATAACCAGTACTATAATTATTGGAATATATGATTCAAGCATGAGTCAATATAAATTAATTTTTCTTTAATTTTAATGAAAAATTTGTAACTAAAATTAATCTCTGCGTACTAGACGAATTATTTTAAGCAGTAATTCGCAGAATCTGACCTCAGAAAATCAAAGAATGAAACTTATGTATTTTTCCTGCTATAATCTGCATATAACAGTCTGTGAAATTCCACAAATAAAAAATGTCGTGCACAATGTTGTAAATTCTTCCATATGAACAAATTCAGAACTCAAAGGATATAAATTATATCAAGGATTGTTTTTATTAAAACGCAGTTATATTTTCAGAAGTATAACAAATTCAACTTTATATTTTCAGATACATATTATCAATCTCTTCCTTATATTTTTCTTCAACAAATTTTCTTTTTACTTTTAAAGTAGGAGTAAGTTCGCCCCCTTCAATGCTGAAATGATCCTCCAGTAAAGTAAATTTCCTTATCCTTTCATAATTAGCCAGATCCTTCTGCAGAATGTCTATATCTTTCTGAATAAGTTTCTGCAAGGTTCTGTTGCTTAACAGCTCTGATAGTGAGCCAAAGGAAATTTTATTCTTCTCAGCGTATTTTATCATTTCATTTTTATCTGCTGTAATAATTGCGGTAATATACATTCGTTCATTCCCGATGACCATTGCATTTTCAACATAATGAAGGCTTAATATCAGATCTTCTATCTGTGTTGGAGATACATATTTCCCTCCTGATGTTTTCATTAATGCTTTTTTTCTGTCAGTGATCTTCAGATAACCATCCTCATCAAACTGCCCTATGTCGCCTGTGTAAAGCCAGCCGTCTTTTATTACTTCCTCTGTTGCCGGTTCATCTTTATAATAACCTTTCATAACAAGATCACCTTTTACAAGTATCTCATTCTCTTCCGAGAGTCGGACTTCTACTCCGATAAGAGGTAATCCGACAGTTCCGTATTTGTTTTTGTGAGGCGGGTTGACTGAAATTACAGGAGATGTCTCTGTCATTCCGTAACCCTCGAGTATTTCTATTCCGGTCATTTCAAAAAAATCTCCTATTGATTTATTTAATGCTCCTCCGCCTGAAACGAAAAATCTGATCCTACCTCCTGTCTTTTCCCTGATCTTTTTGTAAACCAGTCTGTCTGCAACTTTCCATTTCAAAGTGTTCTTTGATTCTCTGCTGTTATTCCTTGCTATGTCAATTGCCCATTTAAATATTTTTTTTTTGAAACCTTCTTTCATGTCTTCACTGCTGTTGATAAGTTTGTTGTATATCTTATCAAGCAGACGGGGTACAGTGATCACAATGGTAGGATTTGTCTCTGTTAATTGTTTTGCAATTGTGTCTATGTTCTGAGCGTAATAAATTTTTGCTCCGCAGAATAATGGAAGATAATATCCAGTTGTTCTTTCATAAGAATGTGAATATGGCAAATAAGACAAAAATGAATCATTATCATCAATCACGAGTACTTTCTGGCAGGATGTTATGTTTGAATGAATATTATTATGCGTGAGCATTACACCTTTCGGAATGCCTGTAGTCCCTGATGTATAAATCATGGTAAGTATATCATTGCCGGAGACTTTTGCTGATAGTTCTTTGAGGTAATCCATTATTATTTCTTCAGAGACTGAATTGTGTCTGCTTATTATTTCTGAAAATAAAGTAACATGTTCACTATTATATTTAGCAGTATCAGTATTTTTAAAAGCAACTACGTCTTTCAGTTTTGGTAAATTGATTTTAAGCTGCATAACTTTTCCGAGAAGATTTGTATTTGAGACAAAGCAGATTGCCGAATCTGAATTATCAAGTATGTATTCTATTTGTAAAAGTGACTGGGAGGTATAAATAGGAATTGATATCAGTTTCATGAACATACAGGCAAAGTCAACAACAACCCATTCGGTGCAGTTCTCTGATATTATTGCTACTTTATCCGATTCTTTTAAATCATGTTCACGGAAAAATTTTATAACATTGTAAATCTGATGGATCAGATCTTTATTTCTAAAAGGAATATACTCTTCATCTTCTTTAGTAAAAAAAATTTCTTTTGCCATGCCGTATTTCTCAATATGATCCTTAAATAATTCCGTTAATGAATTTTCCATTTAATTCCTGATTAAAATACATTTATAATATTTGCTTTAAAATTAATATATACTTGATTGTTTTATGCCAAAATACTAATTTGACCTCAAATTAAACCTGTAAAATTTCATATATCAGAAAGGAACATTAATGAAAAGAATATTATTTACTTTTTCACTATTACTTGTTGTATTTGCATTTTCATTTAAAAATTCAAGTGCTCAGCAAACTTATTATACATATTCAAAACCTCAATGGGCTATCTCATTCGGTCCGGCATGGGTTCTAGCTACAAATGACGCATACGGAAGAGCTAACTATGAACTTCAAAGCGAGGTTCTGAAAAATAATTACGGTATGAGATGGGGTTGGGGAGCTTTTCTTGAAGGTAAATTCAGCCCGGGTAAGAAAAGAAATGATAGAATTTTTCTGGGAGTAGATTATAAAGGAATGTCAAATTCAGACTTTGAAGGCAGCTCAAGTGCTAACAGTACACAATTTGACTTTGTCACCATAGATGCCGGTTATGAATATTTATTCTACGGTACCTACGGTTTCAGAAGCTTTTACGGAGCAGGATTTACCGGTAATTTCATTTCAGGCAGTTATGATCCAAATCCTAATGATGGCTTGGATACTTTAAATTACGCCAAAACATTTGAATCTTCTTTCAGGGTTGGAATGGAAATTAAAGCAGGTCTTGAGTTTGTGATCAACAGTTCAAAAAAGAATTACGGAATCAGTGTATCAGGCAAGTATAATCTTACAAACCTTTTCAATGATAATAATACAGCGGTAACAAAAGGACAACCTCAGAGTTTAAATGACGGAAGTGAAACCCCGGGTCCCGGATTTAAAAGATATATCGGAGTTTTTAGTCTGAATGTCGGTTTTACAATTTATCCAGATGTTAAAAAAACTATCAGAAAATAAAATATAGTTTCAAATAATTAACTTATCATAAACTCTTCAATAATTCTATAGGAAATATCTACACATATATAATTTAAAGTAAACACAATTAAAATTTTCAATAAATTCCGAAATATATACGCAGTAATTTTTTTAATAATTACTGCGTTTAGCTTTTATTCCTGTGAAGAAGATGATACGTCTGTCATTGATCCCTCAATATCATCACCTATTATCCTTAATCCTTACCAGTCAGAAGATACAGTATTCACTACTTCGGCAAGCCCGTTAATAAATTTCACGGTTGCAGTTTCGGTAAATACTAATGATGGTTCATCAATAAACAATGTAACCTGTACTGTTAAAGAACCTAATGGAGTTATAGCCGGACAGTTTAATATGCTGGACAACGGTATTACTCCGGATTCAAATTCTAATGACAGCAGATATACCGGAACAGTAAACATTAATAATATAGAATGTCTGCTTGTTGGAAATTATAGTATAGAATTTCTTGCTCAGAATAATTCGCAATTGTACAGCAACCTTATTACTTCAAGCGTTAATGTAATAAATACTGCTGTTCAGCCTCCTTTCATTGTAAGCACAAACCTGCCTGACAGTGTTGTAAGACCGGCAATAGATTCCACATTGTTGACAATTTCGGTTACTGTCAATGATCCGGATGGACTGTGTGATATAAAAGATGTTACATTTGTAACTACAAGACCAAACGGAGTTGTATTTCCTCCGATACCTATGTTCAATAACGGCAATGGTCAGTTTATATTTTCTAACTATGTAAGAGCAAGTTCTGATCCGACTTCTTACGGGTATTTTAAATACTCATTTACGGCAAGAGATAATTCTAATTTATTAAGCGTACCTGTTTCAGACAGCATAAAATTTGTTTACCCATAAAAAATGAGATATATATTTTTAATATTATTTACCGCAAATTTTTCTTTAGCTCAGAATATTTATAATGCGGATGATTATAAATTATCTGTTAAGGAATTCAGGAATTTTGATTTAAAGTCCAGCAGGACTTTGTCAGTTTCAGAGACTGTTAATCCAATCTATTCTGCTACTCCGATAAGTAATTTCATTACTGATATCTTATTGAATGGTGATACAGTCTGGTTTGCTACAGGAAGCGGTATTATGAAATCCGTAAATAATCTTGTTAGTTTTGAATCTTATGCAGGACTTTCTCCTTTTGGTAACGATGATATTGCAGGATTTAACATTAACAGAAATGTCCTGGCAGTTGCTACAGCGGTGAGTCAGGAAATTAACGGGGAATCAGTACCTACAGGTACAGGAATCAAAGTCTCTACTGATAATGGTGTGAGCTGGTCTGCTTATCCGCAGCCTGTTGATGAAAGAGGTGATTCAACAATAACATACGGTACAAATGTTTTATATGCCTTACCTGTTGTTGTGAGACAGCAGAATTTATCTTACGATATTGCTATTACAAAAACTCAGAATGATCTTAACAATTATACGATCTGGATCTGCTGCTTTGCAGGAGGATTGAGAAAGAGCACGGATTACGGAGCGACATGGCAAAGGGTTCTGCTGCCACCTGATAATCTTGACAGCATAAATATTAATACAACCGGTTATACATTTGCTCTAAATCCAAGAGATAATCTGAATCAAAGAGTTTTTTCAATAACCGCTGTCAATGATTCGACATTGTATGTGGGCACGGCTAACGGGATAAACAAATCCACTAGCTGGGGAGTCAACTGGAGAAATTATAATTTTAGCAATACCGATCCTCTCGGCACAGGCAACGGAATATCCGGAAATTTTGTGGTTAATCTTGAAGTTCAGAAATTCAGCGGAAAGGAAATTGTCTGGGGAGCAACGAGACAGGCGGAAAATAATCTTGAATATAATGCTTTAAGTTATACTTCCAACGGCGGAGCTAACTGGTTCAGTACATTAAAAGATTATACACCGAACGGAATGTCTTTCAAGGATTCCATTGTTTACGGTTTTACAAATGAAGGATTATGGAGAAGCAATTTCGGAATATTCAACTGGGCAAAACCGCCGATCATATATGATGAAAGAACAAAAGATCAGTTGAGGACAAATTCATTTTATGCGGGTAACCATATAGGTGACACGATATATTTTGGCAGTGCAGACGGGTTATTAAGCACTATTGAATACGGGCAACCATGGATCGGTAAATGGAAAATATTAAGAGAGATCACACCAATTGATCTTTCATCTGATTTAAAAACATATGCAGCACCAAATCCATTCTCTCCCGATGATGAAATTACCAGAATATATTACAAGAGTACAAAAGCAGTAACTCAGATTACAATTAATATTTATGATTTCGGTATGAATCCGGTCCGAACAGTTATTCAGAATGCAACGAGAAGCGGAACTGACGTACTTTTTACTGCCTGGGACGGTACGAATGATCAGGGTGGAATTGTTGCTAACGGAGTTTATTTCTACAGAGTTGAATTTGATGATGATGATCCGGTGTGGGGAAAAATAATTTTACTTCAGTAAATTAAGCTAAGATTTGAATGATCTGTATGATTTATTATGTAATTTTTAATAGTCATGCTTTGTAACTCAAATAAGAACACCTTATAAGAATAAGAGTTGAAAAAATTTATATTAATAATATTATTATTCGTTTGTTATATTAACTCCGGCTATTCGCAGCTCGGAAGCTATGCAGGCGCATTTTCAAGAATGGGGTTTACTGCGCGCGGAATTTCTATGGGTAATGCCGTGGTTTCAGATGCTTTCGGAGATATAAACGGTTTTTATAATCCTGCGCTTGCGACTTTTCAGGAAGAGGGTCTTGTAAATCTCGGATATACATTTTTATCCCTGGACAGAAAACTCAACTTTGTCGGATTCACTAAAAAGATTAAGCTGCCTCAGCAGGAACAGGGCGGAGCGGGAATTACGGTTGCATGGATAAATTCCGGAGTCACTGATATTGACGGAAGAGATAATGATACTAAACAAATCGGAACATACACAACATTTGAAAACGAATTTTATCTCGGAACGGCTTTCATTGTTGATAAAAAGATCTCTGTAGGTGTCGGATTTAAATTGTATTATGCAAAATTATTTACAGATGTAACAGCAACTTCTTTTGCATTGGATCTTGGAGGAATTTATAAAGCTAATGATAATCTTGCCTTAGGTCTTGCATATAAAGACATTGGGGCAAAATATGAATGGCAGACCTCTGATCTATACGGAAGTCTTGGTAATACTACAACTGATAAATTCCCCAAACTGCTGGAATTAGGCGCAACATATAAGCTGCCGAAGAATTTCGGAATAGGCACGATAGCACTTCAGCAATTCTTTAATCCGGATCTGCTGCCGGATACAAACGGAGTGACGCCTCCGGGCAGTAATAATACTGTATTGAGATTTGGGTTAGAATTAAATATTGTCAGTCAGGTTAAATTCAGGGCAGGTCTCGACAGAATTGATTTCTCAACCGATGATTTCACGGGAAATCTCGAACCGACATTCGGTCTTGGTTTAAATAAAAACTTTTCAAAAAATATAAATTTAGGTATCGATTATTCTTTTCAATTAGAACCTTTTACTCATGACCCGATACAGAATATCGGAATAGTCTTTAAATTCAAATAAATATGAAGTTAAGTAAAATAATATCGGCTCCGTTAATATTATTATTTATAATTATTACAAATGACATATCTGCGCAGAATGACGGAGCTGCAAACACCGGTCTTTCATTTTTAAAATTCGGAGCAGGAGCAAGAGCTATAGCCATGGGTGATGCGTATTCTTCAGTTTCAGATGATGCAACAGCCTACATCTATAATCCTGCCAGACTGAATTTCGGCATCAAAAATAATGTGACCCTGATGCATAATATATCAGCTCAGGATCTTACTACAGACTTCGTCGCTATAAAATATCCGCTGAGTGATAAGTTTTCTATGGGTGTCGGATTTTTTACAACAAGCGTTTCGGGAATTCAAATAAGAAACATTCCCGGTGCAGCGATAGATAACTTTGACACAAGAAATCTATCAACGGGAGTTTCTTTTGGTTATAAAATCAATCCTAATTTGTCCATAGGATTAACCGGTAAATTTCTCTTTGAGAAAATATATGTGGATGAAGCTTCCGGACTTGCATTTGATTTCGGTTCCAGTTATTCAAAAGATAATTTCAATCTGGCTTTGGTTATTGCAAATGTAGGATCAATGAATGAGCTAAAAAATGTGAGCTCTGAAGTTCCGACTCTGATAAGATTCGGCGGCAGTTATAAGAATTCTAAAAACAATTTCAGCTATAATCTTGCGCTAGAAGGTTTCAAGGTTCTGGATGGAGGAAGCTTTCATGTCAACACTGGAGGAGAAGCAGGTTATAAGGATTTTGTATTCCTCAGGCTCGGATATCAGTCATCCTATGAAAACAGGGGACTGACCACCGGTGTCGGATTTAAATACAAGACACTGAATCTTGATTACGCTTTTGTCCCTTATACAAGTGATTTCGGTACAGGCAATACTATTTCACTCGGGATAAATTTCTGACATTATCTTATATTATCTTAAGTGATGATATGTCTTTATATTTTATTAAGCTCGAAGAATATTTAAATAACGGGAAAAATTTATTTAGAATATATTTTTTTCTCGTTGTTTTTTTATGCTTAGTGAAATTACCATCACTTATTTCATCTGATATACAGCCCTGGGATGAAGGGATGTATGCTACAAGAGTACTTTCAATTCATACAAATGGCGATTTCATTGACCAGAGCTCACACTCGGTCGGAAAATTCTATTCAGCTTCACATCCCCCTCTGCTTATCTGGATCGGATATTTCGTTACACTTATCTTCGGATTAAATTCAGTTGTACTCAAACTCATTATATTTATATTTTCTCTGCTCTGTATATTACTGATCATGCTTATAGGGGAAAAATTATTTTCTCTTTCTGTTGGATTTTTTGCGGCGATGATATTCTGCAGCAACATAATATTTACCGTGTTCTCGCAAAGATTCCAGTTCGATATACCTTACACTTTTTTTATATTATTTTCCTTTTATTTAATATTTCTATACAACGACACACAGAAATATAAATATCTTATTCTGAGCGGTGTGGCTTTCGGTTGCTGCATGATGACAAAGATACTTGTAGGCATTTACATTCCTCTTGTCCTGATGATAAGCTTCTTCTTCATAAAAGATAAGGTCAGTTTCAGATTTAAAGATATCGCCGTACTGACAGCCATTGGTCTGCTGCTTGCTTTACCATGGCATTTATACATGCTTGTGAAATACGGAAGTGAATTTACGGATTTCTTTTTTAAGTTTCATATTTATGACAGAGCTCTTCAGGGAGTTGAAATGAATGAAAAAAATTCCGGGTATCTTTATCATGTTAACTATTTATTTTCTATAATTCCATTCAGTGTACTTGTTATTCCTGCTTTGATAAAAGATATTATAAATTTCAAAATACTTAACTGGCAGAAGATCTTTATAGATATATGGTTTCTGACAGGACTGTTAATATTAACATTCTTTAAGACAAAACTTGAAGTTTATGTGCTAATGATCCTCATTCCCGGTTGCTTTATTATTCCGGTATATATTAAAGATATTAACAGGGAAAATACTTATCTGAAAGCATTTACGGTTTTTATTACACTTCTTAATATTTTCTGGTTTTCTACAGAATACGCCAGGCCTGAAATAAAGGCATTTATTATGCACGGTAATATGATATTAACTGCTGTCTATCTCTTCTCGGCATTACTGATAATGTATTTATTAAGCAGATATGCAGCAAATAAAATTGAACTAAATAAACCATTTTATATCTTTATATTTATTTTCTTTTTCGGGTTAAACATTTACTATCTGTTTTCCATACCTGTCTGGGTCAATGGATTCAGATTATCAGAGATTAAAGATCATATTGAAAAAAGCGGAAAGAAAGGAATTGTATATGTTAGCAGTAATTACAGATTCAATCCGCAGTTCAGTTTTTATTTTAACGGATTAAATCTCGGCTGGAAAGATCCAAAGTATGGTTTTGATCTTATTGAAAATAACGATAAGGATAAAAATTTTATTAATACTAAAGCCGGACTTAATAGCCATAAAGGCAAAGACTTTTTCCTAATTATTGAAAAAGACAACATTAACAGGGCTCCGGATTATGATCCTGAATTATTCGTTCCGGATTTTTATCAATCCGTGATCAAAAAAACAGGTTATGAACTATATGAGAAAAAGCAATGATTGAAGTCGTCAGAGCGGTAGATATTGAGAATGAAATTGAATGGAAAGAGTTTCTGAGGAATCAATATAATCTTTTCTTCGATTACAAATTCAATTCTTACAACGATATTTTTAAAAAAAATATAAACTGGCATCATCTGAAATTCAGGGATAAGGAATCAAAGAAGATACTTGCCGTAATTATAGGCTGCGAGAAAAACATAAATGACAGGAAATTGTATCTTTCATGTGACGGTGTAAGCTTCGGAGGTTTTCTGTGGAAAAAAAAGATTGACCTTCTGAATTACATGGAGATCATAACTGTATTTAAGGAATATCTCAAGGAGAATTGTTTTCAGGGCTGCATAATTAAAAATCCTCCCTTTCTTTATAACAAGATTCCGAATGAAGAAACGGAATATTCTCTTTTAAAATCAGGATTCGAAGTAACGAACATTTCAATTTCAAACATTATAGATCTTGAAGAATTTGAATTTAAAAAGATCTCTGAAACTAAGAAACGATCAATTAAAAAATCATCTGACAGCATAGACGTAAGAATTGTTGAAGAAAAGCTTGACAAAAATAATTTTAAAGAATTTTATAATATCTTACTCGAAAACCGCGAATTAAAAAATGTGAGTCCTACTCATTCCTTGGAAGAGCTAATATATTTAAGAAACAATCTTGATAAAGAGATAATTTTATTTGCAGCTAACATAGGGCAAGAGCTGGCAGCGATTTGCGTTCTTTTTTGCATTAACAGGGACATGATCCTGAACTTCTATCTTGCCGGTGATGATAAATATAAAGCTGATGCCGTTTCAGAATATATTTTATTCAAATCAATAGAATGGTCAAAGGAAAACGGGTATAAATATTATGACATTGGTACATCCGATAATGACGGAAAGCTGATAGAGGGATTATTCGCTTTCAAGAAAAAATTCCTGGCAAACGGCTATCTGAGAAAAACATTTGAACTCAAATTAAATTAACTACTCATTGAATATAAAAAATAAAAGAATATTGCTTACGGGGGGAGCCGGATTTATCGGCAGCACCTTAGCGGAAAAGTTGATCAGGGAAAATGAGATTCTTATTTATGATAATTTTTCCAGAGATTCTTTAAGCAATAAGAACATTAGATCAAAAAACTTAAATATAATAAAAGATGATATTCTGAATTATGATTCTCTGAGAAAGCATTGCGAGGATTTCAAACCTCAGATCGTAGTTCATCTTGCTGCAATAGCCGGCATAGATACAGTGATCATTAACCCGATCAAAACACTTGACGTAAATATTAACGGTACACTAAATCTTCTGAAAGCCCTTGAAAAGTATTCTGACCGGCTTGAAAGACTTCTGGACTTTTCTACAAGTGAAGTTCTCGGAGCTTATGCATATAAATCAAATGAAAAATCCAATACAAATTTCGCTCCGGTAGGTGAAGGCCGCTGGACTTATTCTATCAGCAAGGTTGCCGGCGAGCATTTCGTTCACAGCTATTACAAACAGCATGGCTATCCTGTAGTAACCGTAAGACCTTTTAATATTTACGGACCGGGTCAGGTAGGCGAAGGAGCCATTCAGATTTTTATAAAAAATGTTGTAATGAATAAGAATATTGAGATACACGGGGACGGCGATCAGATACGCTCATGGTGTTATATTGACGATATGATCAACGGTATAGAAAAATGTCTTACTAATAAAAAAGCTGTCGGTGAAATTATTAACATAGGCAATCCCAAGGGAACAATTACCATTTCATCGCTTGCGGAAAAAATTGTATTCTTATGCAAATCAAATTCAAAGATCATTTATGTTCCGAAAAATTATGTAGATGTGGAATTAAGAATACCGAGTATTGAAAAAGCCAAAGAGCTGCTGGGATTTTATCCCGAAGTAGATCTAAATGAAGGAATTCTGAAAACTTACCGCTGGTACAAAAAAAATCTTAAGTGAAAATAAATTCATATGATAATAGATGCCCACATACACATCGGAAAATGGAGTGAAATATTTTTTAACTACGAGTCAACAGTTGCGCAGGCAATTGATGTCATGAAAAATTCAGGTGTCAGTGCTGCTGTCTGCATGCCTGCTGACGCGACAAGTAACGATGAACTGTTTTCACAAACATTTGATAATCCGGATTTTAAATTCTATTATAAAGCCTGGATAGATCCTTTTGACAAGAATCTTGATGTATTTTTACAAAAAAATATTGAAAATATTTCTTTATTTAAAGTGCATCCTTCAATACAAAAAAGAAGGATAACGGACGAATGTTATGACAAGTATATGAAATTAGCTTCAGAAAGAAATAAACCGGTTGTGGTTCACTGCGGAAGATGGCAGGAAATTGCCGGATATAAGTTTCCTCTGGAACTGGCTGAAAAATATCCGGATCTGATACTGATACTTGCCCATCTCGGAGGAGATCAGCCGTCGCTTTATCTGAAATGCGCGGAAGATATTAAAGATGAAAAATATAAGAATGTTTATCTCGGGACTGAATCTGTTCGTGAATTTTATTTCGTGAATAAAGTAGTACATACAGTTGGCGCTGAAAAAGTAATTTTCGGAAGTGATTATAATCTCGGACTTCCATTAACCTACATACCGATAATAGAGAGTCTTGATATTCCTTCATCAGATAAAGATATGATCTTCTCAGGAAATATATTAAGACTGATTAACAATTAAATTCCTTCTGGTAAAATAAATTTTCCGTCTGAACCTGATAAAAACTCCGCTACTTTTATCACAGCATCAGGATTCAGTTCACCATATATATGCGGAAATTTAAAATTATGTCCGTACAGATCTTCCCAAATGATATCACTATCTACCTTTGATTCATCAATACAGATCAAAACAAGATCTTTCTGATCTTTAAAAAAATTATTTACAGATTCGGTTATTTTTTCAGCAGGCGAGCAATGAATGAATCCTTCTTTCTCAAGAGATTCAGGTTTATATGAGTTTTCGGCAAGCGC
>CAZLOL010000079.1:0-14704 GCA_964561045.1 uncultured Ignavibacteriaceae bacterium
TTACAAACTTTACAAACTTTACAAACTTTATGAACTTTATGAACTTTACAAACTTTATGAACTTTACAAACTTTATGAACTTTACAAACTAAATAAGCTATTCCACTAAATTTATATCCAGACACAATCCCTGAAGCTCTTTCATAAGTACATTGAAAGATTCCGGAATTCCCGGCTCAGGTAAATTATCTCCCTTAATAATAGCTTCATATACTTTGCTTCTTCCTGTTACATCATCACTCTTGTAAGTAAGCATCTCCTGAAGAATATTAGAAGCGCCGTAACCCTGCAATGCCCAGCATTCCATCTCCCCGAATCTCTGTCCGCCGAACTGCGCTTTACCGCCGAGTGGCTGCTGTGTGATCAGTGAATATGGTCCTATTGACCTTGCATGTATCTTATCATCTACTAAGTGTGAAAGCTTGAGAATATAAATGTATCCTACTGTTACTTTCTGATCGAACTTTTCCCCTGTCATTCCGTCATACAGATCTGTTCTGGAATTGTTGCTAAGTCCTGCTTTTTCAAGATACTCCATTATCTCAGCTACTGTCGCTCCGTCAAATATAGGTGTCGCAAATTTCACTCCTAAATTCTTCGCTGCCCATCCCAATGCCGTTTCATAAAGCTGTCCGAGATTCATTCTCGAAGGTACCCCAAGCGGATTCAATACTATATCTACCGGTGTTCCGTCCGGCATAAAAGGCAGATCTTCCTGAGGAACTATCTTTGCCACGACACCTTTGTTCCCGTGTCTTCCTGCCATCTTATCACCTACTGAAAGCTTTCTCTTCTTTGCTACATAAACTTTCGCAAGCTTGACAACTCCAGTCGGCAATTCATCTCCGAGCTTAACTTTATCTTTTAATCTTTTATATCTTTCCTCTATCTCGTTTTGTTTGAAAGTATAATTTCTGTATATATCCGGGATAAGAGAATTTGCTCTGGCATTATTTGACCAGTCATTGTCATAATCAAAATCTGATAAGGTGTACCCCTGATTTTCCATAAGATTTATGAAAAATTCTTTCTTGAATGTTGATCCGTTCTTAGCAATGATGTTTCCTTTTTTATCCTTCAGTCCTTTTGATTCTTTTCCTTCAAGAAGAATATCAAATTTCATTCCTATCTTCTGATTAAGATCCTTTATCTCCTTTTTTCTCTCGGCTTCATATTTATCTATCTTTCTTTTCTCGTCTCTCTTGCTTTCTGTGTCTCTGGTCTTTCTTGAGAATAATTTCTTATTAATTACTATTCCCTTTAATCCCGGAGTTGCCTTAAGTGAAGCGTCTTTTACGTCCCCTGCTTTATCTCCGAAAATTGCTCTGAGCAGTTTTTCTTCAGGTGTAGGTTCGGTTTCACCCTTTGGCGTGACCTTACCTATCAGGATATCATTTTCTCTTACTTCAGCGCCTATTCTTACAATACCATTCTCATCTAAATCCTTTGTTGCCTCTTCACTGACATTTGGAATTTCTTTTGTTAATTCCTCTTCGCCTCTTTTTGTATCTCTAACTTCTAAGCTGAATTCTTCAATGTGAATAGATGTATATACATCGTCAGCGACAAGCTTTTCGCTGATAATTATAGCATCCTCAAAGTTATATCCTCTCCATGGCATGAATGCTACAAGCACATTTCTTCCAAGTGCAAGTTCACCCTGCTGTGTAGATGAACCGTCGGCAAGTATATCTCCTTTTTTTACTTTCTGACCTTCTGTTACGATAGGTCTCTGATTGATCGAGGTATCCTGATTTGTCCTGAGGAATTTTACAAGATTGTATTCAACTAATTTTTTATCAACAAAACTAAGAAGACTTTCATCCGAATCCTCTTTTATATTGTACCTGACAATTATCTTGTCTCCGGACACATATTCCACAACTCCGTCAGCTTCAGCAGCAAGCATTGTTCTGGAATCTCTTGCTACTATCTCTTCAAATCCGGTTCCTACAACAGGAGATTCTGGTCTTAAAAGCGGAACTGCCTGCCTCTGCATATTACTGCCCATTAATGCACGGTTAGCATCATCATGCTCTAAAAAAGGTATTAATGCCGCCGCCGCGCTTACGATCTGGTTGGTTGCAACATCCATATAATCTATCTCTTCAGATTTGAATAACGGAAAGTCACCTTTGAATCTTCCTTTTATTCTTTCATTCTGAAAATTTCCCCTGCCGTCTACAGGTTCATTTGCCTGAGCTATTCTGTAGAAGTTTTCCTTCTCCGCAGATAAATATTCTATCTTATCGGTAACCTTGCCATTCTCTACTTTTCTGTAGGGAGTTTCTATAAATCCAAGTTCATTTACTCTAGCATGTATGCATAATGACGAGATCAATCCGATGTTAGGTCCTTCCGGTGTTTCGATAGGACATAATCTTCCGTAATGTGTATAGTGAACGTCTCTTACTTCAAATCCGGCTCTCTCTCTCGAAAGTCCGCCAGGTCCTAAAGCACTGATCCTTCTCTTGTGTGTCATTTCAGCTAAAGGATTTGTCTGATCCATGAACTGTGACAGCTGACTTGTTCCAAAAAATGAAGATAATGCACTTGTTATCGGTCTTGCGCTTATAAGCTTTGAAGGCATTAAATTCTCTTCGTCGTGTATGCTCATCTTGTCCCTTATAGTCCTTGACATTCTTGACAATCCTAATGAAAACTGAGCGGAAAGCTGTTCATTCACTGTTCTTACTCTTCTGTTTCCAAGATGATCAATATCATCAACTTCTTTTTTACCGTCCACAAGATCTCTCATGTAATTGATAATATAAATTATATCTTCCTGCGTTAATATTGTTATATGCGGATCGATCTTTGTTCCGAGTTTGTAATTGATCTTGTATCTTCCAACACTTCCGAGATCATACTTTTTCGTATTAAAGAATAATTTTTCAATATAACTTCTTGCATTCTCCGCCTCTGATTCTACAAGCGCTGCTGCTGCCTTCTTTTCTTTTGCCGTCTGTTCAACTGCCGGCTTTTCAAGCAATACAGCCGCTTCCTCTTCTTCACTTATTATTGTATTATAAATAATCTCTTCACCGTCTGTAGGTTCTTTCTTTAATAGTTTTAATTCTTTTATTTTAGAATTAACAATTGATACTAACTGTTCATCCGTCAATACAGTGTTTTCTAATATTCCAAGATCGTCACCTGTCTCTTTATTTACAACATTTTCCAGAACCCTTCTGCCTACATAATCAAGATAATTCTTATCATTCACTTTTACAGTATCTACTAGATCAAACAGCTCAAGCATCTGTACATGTTCATTTAGTCCTAATGCTCTTAATAATGTGGAGAAATAGAATTTCTTTTTCCTGTCAATATATGCATAAAGCAAATTATTAATATCTGTCGTGAACTCAACCCATGAACCTCTGAACGGTATTACTCTTGCGGAAAAAAGCTTTGTTCCGTTAGCATGAATTGACTCGCTGAATACCACGCCTGGTGACCTGTGAAGCTGGCTGACTATTGCTCTTTCAGCTCCGTTAATAATAAAACTTCCCCTCGGTGTCATGTATGGAAGGTTTCCAAGATACACGTCGTTCTCAATAGTATAATTATATTCCTTAGCTGCTGCATTCGGCTTGGTTGATAATCTCAGCCTTGCCTTGACCTGAACAGCATAAGTAAGTCCCTGCTCCTGACATTCAATCACGGAGTAATGAGGTTTTTCAAGATAGTAATCTACAAACTCCAGTATAGCTGTCTCTCTTGAATCCGATATGGGAAAATTATCTTCAAAGACTTTCTGCAGTCCCTGGGATTTTCTTTTGCTTGCAGGAACATCTTCCTGTAAAAAATCTATATATGATTGAATCTGCACATTTAACAGGTCCGGCGGATCATGTCTGATGGAGGTCTTTGCAAATGTTAACCTTTTATTCTTGCTGCTTAAAGGTTTTAATTTAATATCCACTTCTTTAATTTCCAATTTTTACCTCAGGAATTTTTAATAAATAATCCCGGCTGATAAAATTGCCGGGACTATCTAATATTTAAAAAATATTTTAATTGTAAATATGAATTGTATGATTTGTTAAAAAGAATTATTTCACTTCCACTTTTGCGCCAGCTGCTTCAAGATCAGCTTTAAGCTTGTCCGCATCAGCTTTTGAAATGTTCTCTTTTACTGGTTTTGGAGCGCTTTCGACCAATGATTTAGCTTCGGTAAGTCCCAGTCCGGTTGCATTTTTTACTGCTTTGATTACATTTATTTTTTGTGCGCCTGCATCTGCTAAGATTACAGTGAATTCGGTTTGCTCTTCTACCGGAGCTGCGGCTGCTGTAGGAGCTCCGCCTGCCATCATCATAGGCGCTGCTGCTGTTACTCCGAATTTATCTTCAAGTATTTTTTTAAGCTCAGATGCCTGAGTTAATGTTAATTCTCCGATTTGATCTGCTAATTCTTGTACTGACATTTTAGTGTGTCCTTTATAATTTATTTTTTTATAAAAAAGTTTCTTTAAAATTTAAGCAGCTTTTTTCTTCGCTACTTCTTCTATCACGCTGAACAGATCCCTCATTGCTGCATTTATCGATCCCACTATTCCTGAAGCAGGAGAATTCAGTGATCCGAGGATTCCTGAAATGATCTCTTCTTTTGTAGGAAGTGAAGCTAATGTGTTAAGCTGTTTGGAACTGTATACCTCATTTTCAACTATCGCAATCTTAAGCTTTGGTCTGTCTATCTTATCTGCATATTTCTTTAAGATCTTTGCCGGGGCTACCGGATTTTTGTAAGCAAAGACTATCCCTGTCGGTCCGTTCAGTATTTCATTCAGCTTTTCAACATGGGAAGAATATTTTTCACTCTCTTTTAAAGCCCTGGAAGTCAGAGTATTCTTAACAACCTTATACTTTAAATCGGATTTAAAAAATTCTTTTCTTAGTTCATTTACTTCCTCGACCGTTAATCCCGCAAAATCCGTGAAATATAATGCCTCCGAAGATTCAATAAGTTCTTTTATCTCCGAGACCGATTTTGCCTTTTGTTCTTTATTCATTTAGGTCAATTAGTTTTGTATTATTGCAAATTAAATTTTGCTTACCTGAAGCGGGGTAAGTCGGTTTTATTTTTGCTGTATATATTTGAGTGCGTAAATTCTGTTAAAAATTATGCTGCGGCTTTTACAGTAGTTATACTCTTATCAAGTTTAATTCCGGGTCCCATTGTTGTAGAAATTGTCATGCTCTTTACATAGGTCCCTTTAGCTGCGGACGGTTTTAATTTAATTATAGTATTTATGAAAGCCAGTATGTTATCTTTTAATTTCCCTTCATCAAAAGAGATCTTTCCGACAATTGAATGAACGATTCCGCTCTTATCAACTCTGAAATCAATTTTTCCTGCCTTAACCTCTTTTACCGCCTGCCCTACATTTGGTGTCACTGTACCGCTTTTGGGATTAGGCATCAGCCCTCTGGGTCCTAATACCTTACCGATCTTTCCAAGTTCACTCATAGTGTCTGGAGCTGCTATTATAACATCAATATCTGTCCAACCTTCCTGTATCTTCTTTATATAATCATCAAATCCAACATGGTCAGCTCCTGCTTCCCTGGCTTCATCATGCTTTTCCGGTTTTGCAATCACAAGTACTCTGACACTCTTTCCTGTTCCGTGAGGTAATGAAACCGTTCCTCTTACCACCTGATCTGCATGTTTCGGATCAACTCCCAGTTTAACTGCTATATCTACAGATTCATCAAATTTTGCCTTTGAAGCTTGTTTCAATTTAGTAACCGCCTCTGATAGATTATACTCTTTCGTTACATCTACTTTTTTAACTGTTTCCTTTTGTTTCTTTGTTAATTTCATGATAAAATCTCAATTAAATTTTATAAATTAATTTTCAACTGTTAAACCCATGCTTCTTGCTGTCCCTGCTACCATACTCATTGCCGCTTCCACATCATGCACATTCAGATCCGGCATCTTAGTTTCTGCAATCTCCCTTAGTTGCTTTTTCGAAACCTTACCTACTTTTGATTTATTAGGTATACCAGAACCTTTTTCAATTCCGGCTGCCTTTATCAACAAAACCGCTG
Source organism: uncultured Ignavibacteriaceae bacterium (assembly GCA_964561045.1). Taxonomy (GTDB): domain Bacteria; phylum Bacteroidota; class Ignavibacteria; order Tepidaquicellales; family Tepidaquicellaceae; genus JAGPCH01. Next base: position 6,061 of record CAZLOL010000079.1, read on the forward strand.
CAGGAGGTGTCTTCGTAATAAATGTAAATGATTTATCGGAAAAAACCGTGATTACTACCGGGATGATCAATCCTTTTTTATCCTGAGTTCTTGCATTGAACTGTTTACAGAATTCCATACCGTTAACACCTCTTTGACCAAGTGCCGGTCCTACCGGGGGGGCCATGGTGGCTGATCCTGCCGGTATCTGTAACTTCACAAAACCTGTTATTTTTTTAGCCATATATAAAAAATATTTTTAGTTAATTATTTTTCTTTTTCTATCTGTGTTAATTCCAGTTCTATAGGTGTCTTTCTTCCGAATATGCTTACCATTACTTTGACTTTTAACTTTTCAAGATTGACTTCAAGAATATTACCGCTGAAATTATTGAAAGGACCGCTTGTTACTTTTACGGGGTCACCTGTATTTAGTTGGATATCAAGCTTCTTCTCGTCTCCTTCTTCATTCAGAATGGATTTTATTCTTTTTACCTCTGAAGGTTTCAGTGCTATCGGATCTAGCCTTTTTCCCTTCACGCTTTTTGATCCTACCATATTAATTATAGATGGTGTCTTAGAAACAAAATCTCTGATTTTATCATCAAGATCTGATTCTATTAAAATATACCCGGGTAAAAAATTTTTCAGTTTTACTTTCTTCTTTCCGCCTTTTACTTCAAATATCTTTTCTAATGGAATCAAAACATTCCTAATCTTGTCTTCCAGTTTCTCGTTTCTGATCTCATTATCAAGATATGCCTTTACTTTGTTTTCATGTCCGGAAATTATCCTGACTGCATACCATTTGAAATCTCCCGAATCATCCTCATCAGCATTTTCAGTTTTGGATTTTTCTGCATCCGTAACTGCTAATTCATCTTTAAGCTGTTCTTCTTCCTTTTCGATATTGATGTTATCCTTTGTCATTTTTTTTTCTGTTTCTAGAATATTGCTTTTAATAATTCACTTATACCTTTATCTATAATATATACTATTACTGCTGATATTAACATTGTAATTACTACTACCTTTGTAGATTCAATTAATTCTTCTTTTTTTGGCCAGGACACTTTTTTCATTTCCTTATATATGTCCTCAAAAAAGTTTATTATCTTATCTTTCATTATATTTGATTATTTTTCAAAACCAATTGCACGGGAGGAGGGACTCGAACCCCCAACCAACGGTTTTGGAGACCGCTACTCTACCAATTGAGCTACACCCGCATATCCTCAAATTTACTTTGACTCACGGTGTAAGACATGCTGTTTTGTCCATTTGCAGTATTTCTTTAACTCCAGTCTCTCTTTTGAATTAATTCTGTTTTTCGTTGATACATAAACTGATTTGCCTTTATTTGGTCCTTCTATGCTTACCAGTTTGATCTTTACTCTTGATCCTTCTTTTGCCATTACTTTATTGTTTTAATATGTATTTTAACTAATTTCTAACTTCTGTATTTTTCCGGAATTTGTATAAAATATATTAGATGAATTAGATGAATTAAAATGTTATATTTTAATTCTGTTAGATGGAAATATTAAAAAAATCTCCTGACTCCTGTCTTTATTCCTAATTTCTCTTAGTTTATTCTGGCTTATTATTAGATTTATTCTTAGAGCTGATGACCGGGATTGAACCGGTGACCTCTTCCTTACCAAGGAAGTGCTCTACCAACTGAGCTACATCAGCATTTCAATCTGAGCGGGAGACGAGACTCGAACTCGCGACCAACAGCTTGGAAGGCTGTGACTCTACCAACTGAGTTACTCCCGCTTATTCAATGTTCAATTATTAATGTTCAATTTAAATATCTTTTTCCTCTTTGATCATTGAACATTAATAATTGATAATTGATCTTGTGGGTAGGGAAGGATTCGAACCTCCGAAGACAATTGTCGACAGATTTACAGTCTGTTGCGTTTAACCACTTCGCTACCTACCCATATTTTTATAAATTCTATATTTAACCTGATAGAGTTTGGGAAAAGATATTAAAATATCTAATTTAAGTTTGTAAATCAATATAATTTTTCATCAATGATAAGAGTTTTTTTAAAGAATTGTAATATGAACATCAATATGCAAAATATTCATAAATTTGACTGTTTTATTGATTCTATTGCAGAATAATGCTCTTATTTAATTAAAATTTTAACCTTTAAGGGAAAATCCGTACTTAAAAAAATTAATATTTGTTGAATTTATTTGATCATTATATGAAATTGCATTCCCGGATTTGAAATTGAAATCAAAAGATCTCTTTTACAGCAGATTTATCTTTAACAAACTGTCAATCTTTCCTTTCTGTATTTTCAAATTCCTTAATCTTTCATAAATGGCATCTCTTTCTGAAGACGTTAATGAACCTTCACTGTTTTCAGCCGCTTCACTTATAGGGATATATAGCTGAGTTAACTTTTCCTGATCATCTTCATCTGTCACGGAAATTTTTCCCCTGGCTATGCATTCAAGATTTATCTGCTGTCCGGCTTTAAAATTATTTTCGCTTTTTATTGCTACGATTTTTTCTGTTCCTGTTTCCTTTCCTATATAAATATTCGGCTCTATGAATTTGTTTATGCGGGCTGAAATAAGATAAGTATTTCCTGAAACTGAAGAGCTAATATTATTTAGCTCCTTGTCCTGCTCCCTTATCTCTCTTTCCAGGTCATTGAACTTCATTATAGAAGAAATCTTTTTGTTTAACAGGTATATATTTGATTCAAGTATATTATTTTCTTTTGCAAGATCTGTTTTTGGGAATGTTGAAATGATAAGCTTGCAGTTATTAAGCTCATTAAGAGCTTCGCTGTATTTCGATTGTAAATTGAATTTTTTTGCCCTGGCTAAGTTTTCCTTGTAATCATTAAAAGCTTTGTTATAAATGTTATTGAATAATGTCTTGGCATCCTGCGTATCAATAGTATTGTAAATCTTGTTGTAATATTTCAAAGCCAGCTTCCAGTCATCTTTGTAATATATACTTGAGATCTGATATGAATACTGATTTATTCTGTTGATTGCCCTCTCCTTGTTTTTTCCGGTCGGATAACTTCTTAAAAAGTTTTCATACCTACCTATCATCTTTTCCATGGTGGCCATATCTGATGCATTATCAGACCGGACAAGCTCTGTATAATCCCTGTCTTCCTTTAATACAAAAGTATAATATCCGAGATATCCGATGGCTGAAATTATTGCAAGTATTATTAAGATGATGAGTATATTCTGATAGACTCTTCTTCTGTTTTGTTCGGGGATTTTTTCCTTAGCTATTTCAAGTCTTGTTGCAACAAAATTTGTTTCTATATCATCTGTGTATTTTAAAACATTTTTATAATATACCTCAGCTGCTTTATAATCCTTTTTTCCGAATGCTTCATCTCCGCTTGTCATCAGGTTTATCTTGTTATTGATCAGAGATACGGCTTTGTTATATAAATTCTTTAACTCGGCATTGCGCCTGTCTATTTTCAGAAGCTGCTTGGATTCATATATGGCTTCTGAAAACTGATTCCTGTTAATAAGGTATTCTATATTAATTATTGCTTCCCTTACTGAAGAAAATTCATCATCTCCGACTACCTTCTCGCCGCAACCATATACTGCACACCCTTTATTTTCCAGCCAGCAGTCTTTGTGATATGGAGAAGTGCATGAAGGACAATAAAATGTCTCTGCTTCATTTTTTATGGGAGTCTGGCAAAAAGTGCATGTGCTCCTTGATACTTTATAAATATTCTCGTCCATTAGTATTTTGCTGATTTGTTGATTGTGTTAATTATGTTTATCTGTTGATTGTGTTGAATGTAATGATTGTGTTAATTCTGATGAATAGTTCATTTTAATCATATTTTCTTTTCATCTATAAATAACACATATTTCTATTCAATATAATTAACATAGTTAACATAATTAACAAATTAACTTAATTAGAAATACATAGAATATACTTTAATAAAAAAACCCAGTCCAAGTGCAATAAGAAATATACCTAATGAAAAATTTAATTTATTCATTAATGACGGCTTAAGCTTATCTGAATATTTGAAAATTAATTTCGTCATAAGATAAAACCAAAAGGTTGTTCCGATAAGTACTCCTGCTGCAAGAAGTAATCCGGTAAGAAAATTAGAATCAATTATCCCCGAACTCTTCAGATAACCGACTGCTGCAAACCAGGAAGCTGGGAGTGTTACCGATGACAGACACATGACTACTCCTGTAAGGAAACTGCTGAAGATCACATTATGCTTTTCTTCAAGTGCCTTTGTATGGAGCAGTTTATCAATTCCGACTTCCGTTTTGATAAATACTTTTTCCACCGTCCCATATTTTTTTTTGAATTTTTCCTCATTGAATCCTGCAGGCTTCTCCGTTGAAAACTTTCCCTTGGTCCTCATAATTTTAAAACCGTATAAGACCACTACAATGCAACCTGCTACTGCAAGTATCATTTTAAAAGTCTCTTCCTTCTTATTGAATATTTCAATAAGAGAATCCGGAAGCAAAGAAATTATTGCCGTCACTCCTCCGTATGCAATAAGTATATAGATCATATCCATGAATGCTGCTCCTGCCCCTATTGCCACTGCATTGCTGAACTGCTTCTTTAAAGCCCTGTCAATAATCGCAAAATAAGTCGGTCCTAATGGCGGCATCGAAAAAATAAAACCGATCGCAAACCCTACTACAAATCCGGTGATCAAAAATATTTTTTATTTAAATTAGCTATTCAGAAAAACATTTTCAATTTAATAGATTATTTTTATAAATGAAAAGCGAAAATTAAATAAAATTTTGCCGGCTGTTGAAAAAATAGCTTTAAGAATATGTTTAATTGTTCTAATTTGAAATTTTAAAATATGAATAATAACTTTGTTAAGTCGGATACCGGACTTTTTCTTCTGAATAAAAAACCGTTTCGTTTTATTGGATGCAATATGTATGAGCTTGCGAATGTTGATTCGCAAACTACCGAACTGATGATCAAGGATGCATTTAATGAAGGATTCACTGTAATCCGCTTCTGGGCTTTTGAACCTATGGAAAAAATTAAGCTTAAGGAGATCTGTGAAATCGTAAAAAGCTATAAGATAAAGATAATCCCTGTCCTGGCAGATACTCATGGCTTTTTACAAAACTACAAAATTGACGCCTCATGGTATAAAGATGGTTATAAAAAAAATTATTTAAAATATATTGCAGATATAACAGGAACATTTAAAGATTTTAATGAAATACTTCTTTGGGAACTGATCAATGAACCATCAACTGATTCATTCAGCGATATCTATAATTTTTCAAAAACCGCTTCCGAATATATCAGATCTTCCGATCCGAATCACCTGATATCAATCGGTACTATCGGAGGGATCGGGGACAAATTCGGAGGTTTCTTCTCAAGATTTAATACCGATAATTTCAAAGAACTTTATTCCTTAAAAACTCTTAATGCCGTTTCTATTCACGATTACAGCTATGACTCAACAATACTCGAAAGACTGGATATTTATCAGCGTCTGAAAGGAAAACCTGAAAGCTCTGATCTTTTAAAAGCTGCAAATAATATTTTAAATGTATTTCCGGCTGCAATAGACAGAGCTACTCTTAATAAATTCGGCAGGACCTTCGATTTTCCATTTACTATGAGAAAAATATGGAAAAAATTTAATTTTAAAAATATTTCTATTGCCCGTGAATTAATTAAACCACTTTACATTGGAGAAATAGGATTTAAAAAAAGTCTGGGAAATCTGCGGGGAAAAGTCCTGAAACTCAAACTGGATAATTACTTTGATGCGGGAGTTTCAGGTGTTTTACTATGGTCATTTGAATCACAGGGAAAGTCTGCAGACGGACATGATTACGGATTTAATTCAGATGACGGTTTTGGAATTGTTGTAAAAAAATTTCAGCGATTGTAAGTTCATTTATTTCCTTTAATATAATCCCTTAATGCTTCAACCATTTTTTGAATAGGTTTCTCAAATAATTTCACATCTTCAAATTGTTTAACGAAATAATTTATCTCTTCGGTTATTATGTCAACATAGATTCTTTTTTTAGGATGCGTTGTTATTTCTGCAAACTTAAGTTTGATGGCGTAATCTTCAAAAATCCTGTCAAAGTTTATCCAGCCTGCATTTCCTTCCTCATCATCCGGTATTTCCCATGGCTGTATCCTATATAGCTTTCGGATATATTTTAAACATAAAATTTCCAGAGTATCCTCGTTTTTCCTGTGCCGGACTCTGTATAATTTACATCTCTGAAGCATAAATTCCCTGTTTATGGAAATTATAAGTGTGCGGAATTGATTTTTGGAATTAATCTTTGGTTTCATATTCCAATATTTTGATTAATTAATCAGGTTATCAATCTTAATAATAACTATTTTATTTTCAAATATACTGAAGTGATTTTTTAAATAAAAATTTTCAAGCGAATTAACCGATTCAATTGTTCAGCTGATACACGCTTTTACAAACTCCCTGAACAAAGGATGAGGATCCACCAGCCTTGACTTAAGTTCAGGATGAAACTGGCATGCAATAAAAAAAGGATGCATGTTCTTCGGAAGTTCTATTATCTCAACAAGAGTACTGTCCGGTGAAAGCCCCGATAATTTCATCCCGTTATCCGTCAGTACTTTTCTGTAATTATTATTGACCTCATATCTGTGCCTGTGTCTCTCATTAATGAATTCCTTTTTGTAACATCTGTATGCCAGTGAATTTTTTTCCACTATGCACGGATAAGAACCGAGACGCATTGAACCTCCCTTGATTTTTACCGATTTCTGATACTCCATAATATCTATTACATTATATCTGGATTCTCTGAACTCTGTTGAATTAGCATTCTTCAGAATACAGACATCTCTTGCAAATTCTATAACTGCACACTGAAGTCCTAAACAGATCCCGAAGAAAGGTATCTTGTTTTCTCTTACATATTTTATGGCTGCTATTTTTCCTTCTATTCCTCTCTCACCAAATCCGGGACAAACAAGCAGGCCTTTTATGTCACTTAGTATATTTCCCGTATCATTCTTATTTTTTTCTATCTCTTCGGCATTGATCCATTTCAGATTAACTTTTACTTCATTGGCTGCACCTGCATGAACAAATGACTCAAGTATGCTTTTATATGCGTCAGGTATTATGTTGTATTTTCCGCATATTCCTATTGTGATCTCTTCTTTCGGATTTCTGATCTTGTTTACAACCCTCGTCCAGTTTGCAAGCCTTGGCTTAGGAGCTTTTATATTCAGTTTCTCAAGTACAACTTCATCGAACTTTTCTGCTTTCAGCAGCAGCGGCACTTCATATATTGATTTAGCATCTAATGCCTGAAGAACTGACTGCGGCTCAATGTTACAGAATAATCCTATTTTTGATTTCAGCTCTTTCGATAGCTCATGTTCGCTCCTGCAGATAAGTATGTCAGGCTGAATACCGATCTCTAACATGGTTTTCACGGAATGCTGTGTCGGTTTTGTTTTTAATTCACCTGCCGATGAAATATACGGAACAAGAGTAAGATGTACACTGAGTGAATTATTTTTCCCTACATCAAACATCATCTGCCTGATAGCTTCAAGAAAAGGCAGTGATTCTATATCTCCCACTGTTCCTCCGATCTCTGAAATAATAACATCATATTTATTTTCTTTTTCCAGACATCGTATCCTTCTTTTTATCTCATCAGTAATATGCGGAATGACCTGCACTGTTGCCCCAAGATAATCACCTCTTCTTTCCTTTGTGATCACTTCATTGTAGATCTGACCGGTTGACATGCTGTTTGCTTTGGACATGTTTTCATCCAGAAATCTTTCATAATGCCCGAGGTCAAGATCCGTTTCTGCACCGTCATCTGTTACGAATACTTCTCCGTGCTGTGTCGGTGACATCGTTCCCGGATCGACGTTAATGTACGGATCCAGTTTTTGGATCGTAACCTTAAGACCTCTTGATTTCAAAAGCAGTCCGAGAGATGCGGCGGCTATTCCTTTGCCAAGAGATGATACTACTCCGCCTGTGAGAAAAATGTATTTTGTTGTACGCAATTAGTTGATTGTGTTAATTTTGTTAATTTTGTTAATTGTGTTGACTGTGTTAATTGTGCTGACTGTGTTGATGAGTTAATTATGTTAATTGTGTTGATTTGTTAATTACTTTTCTAATAGCTTTCTGTCATTTGGATATTTTATATAGCCGTTCAATAACTTTAAACAAACTGTACTTTTTTCTTTTAAAAAATTAAATTTATCAATACTAATATATCCATCATCAAGTGCACAAAATAAATGATCAATGCACTCATAAAGTGAACCTCTGCTTTGTCTTAAGTGCTGAATGTTTTCCTGGAAGTGGTATCTCCCATATCCTTCTGCAATATTATTAGTTATTGATCTGGAAGCTCTTATGATCTGATCAGTCAATCGATATTTTTCTTCAGGTGGAAATTTACTCGCTGTATTACTCAACTCGCTTTTCAATTCCCTGCATAACTTCCATACATTTAAATCTTCAAGTACATAAAATTCCTCTCCCATTATCAATTCCTATCATTATTGTATCCTCAAATTAATTATAGTAACATTTACCTATTTATTACCTTTTGCAAATTAACCAATTAACACAATTAACAC
>CAZLOL010000080.1:0-14671 GCA_964561045.1 uncultured Ignavibacteriaceae bacterium
TTTAATTCAAACAAACAAATAAAATGTAAGCTCTTTCAAACAACCCCACCCTGCCCTCCCCATTGAAGAGAGTGTCTCAAAAATAGAAAATTACCACAGAGGTACTGTGGTGAAAGGTTTTGAGACAGACTCTGAAAAAGGGGAGGGTTTGGGAGGGGTTTTGTAGAAAAACAGTAAGCATTCAATGAAAATTTAAATTTACTAAATAATTGTATAACCTTATTTCAGAACGTTTTGGACGGATGTGAAGAAATAGTCTTGAATTGTAATGAGTATTCCTAATTACTTAAAATTTCTTTTTTATATAAATTAAATTTAGATATCTTTATCTTCTTTCTAAACAAAGTATTCATGTTTTCAATAGATCATATTTTATTCTACATATCCCTACTGATAGTAATAAGCATATTCATAACAAAGTTATCCGAAAATTTTGGGCTGCCGGCATTACTGCTGTTTCTTGCTGTCGGAATGCTGGCAGGATCTGACGGTATAGGTAAAATTTTTTTTGATGATGTGAATATTACTCAGGCTGTGGGTACGGTTGCATTAATATTGATATTATTCTCCGGAGGCTTGAGTACAAATATCAGCTCAGTTTATCCGGTCAGAAAGGAAGCGATTAGTCTTGCCACTATAGGTGTAGTAATAACTGCCATACTGGTTGGATTGTTCTGCAGATATGTACTTGGATTTGATCTGATATACGGAATGCTGATAGGAGCAATTGTTTCTTCAACTGATGCAGCCGCAGTATTTTCAATATTGAGATCCAATAACATCAACTTAAAGAATAAACTGAAACCTTTACTCGAACTTGAGTCCGGATGTAATGATCCAATGGCAATATTCCTTACAATGACATTAACTGCTGTTATAGTCAGCAGTGAAGTGAATATTCTCAGCATCTCTTTAAGCCTGATAAAGCAATTTGCTTTCGGCAGCCTTATTGGATATTTTGCTTCAAAAGTATTAGTAAATATTTTTAACAGGATAAGCTTAAGTTATGAAGGTTTATACCCTGTACTTGCTCTATCATTTGCATTTTTAATTTACGGTTCTACTGCACTGATAGGCGGTAGCGGCTATCTGGCAGTATATATAGCAGGGATTATCATTGGCAACAGCAATATAATTCAGAAAAGATCAATGATGAGATTCTTTGACGGTCTTGCATGGCTTGGACAGATAGGAATGTTTCTGACACTTGGTTTACTTGTTTACCCAAGCCAGCTGATATTAATACTTGGAACCGGTATCATGCTCTCCCTTTTTTTGATATTTGCAGCTCGTCCTTTGAGTGTATTAATTTCACTTTTATTTTCCGGATTTAAGTTGAATGAGAAACTGGCAGTATCCTGGATCGGACTGCGCGGCGCTGTTCCAATTATTCTTGCTACTATTCCACTATCCTCCGGAATTGATAATTCACATAGAATTTTTAATATTGTATTCTTTATTGTTATAACATCAGCCATAATACAGGGATGGTCAATAAAATACATCACTAAATTATTCAGAGTATCTGCAAAACCGGATGCAAATATTAATTCTCCGATTGAGTTTGAAACTCTTGGAAATAACAGTTCAGAGCTTCTAGATTTTATCATTCCATATAATTCAGGTATAAAAAATAAAACTATTATTGATCTGAATCTTCCCAAAGACTGTCTGATAATATTTATCTGCAGGGATGAGAAATTTTTTGTACCGAATGGCAATACAGTTCTGAATGAAGGTGATGTCCTGCAAATACTGATGAACAAGGGAGATATGACTAAAGTAATAGAAAAGCTAAAATAAGATATGAAATATTATTTATGATACTCAAATAAACGGCATTTTTGTTTCTCATTATCTGACAAAAAAGGATCGTTGATGACGCTATCAAGCGGAAAAATATAGTATTTTGTAATTTCTTGAGATATAGAAACCATAATAAACACCGTCTGATTTAGAATTTATAGAATTAAAGCATAAGTTATATCAGATTGTATGAGCATTAGAAATCAATTCTTATGCTGCAAAATGCAGAGTTTCTGATTAAAATATTTAAAATTCAATTGTTAAAATATTTTATTAAGGTTATTTTCATTACTTAGTATATAAATAAAAATAATTGAAATCCATTCAGCGTAGTTTAGATACAGTAAAAAATTTAATTGAATCAAGCAATAAAATTGTTCTTACAACACATGTTGTTCCTGATGGAGATGCCATAGGAAGCGTTATAGCATTTTCCGAATATCTGAAACTAAAAGATAAGTCTCCGGCAATAATCAATCATTCACAAACACCTTTCAACTTGAAATTTCTTGATCCTGAAAATTCTATAAAAGTATTTGAGGATAATATAGAAGAAAACTCTGAGATCATCAGAAATGCCGATCTGATAATAATACTTGACACGAATGAATTCTCACGCACAAAGTCAATGGAAGGATATATTTTGAAATCTGCAGCAAAAAAAATCTGTATTGATCATCATACAGGATTAAAGCCTGAAATGTTTGATGCATATATCTCAAATAAAGAATACCCTTCCAACTGTTCTATTCTTTATGATTTCATAAAATATGATAATATTAAATTTCTTACAAAGACCGTTGCTTCAGCTTTGTATGTCGGGATAATGACAGATACAGGATCTTTCAGATATCCGAGAACAACTTCGGGAGTTTTTATCATGTGCGCGGATCTTATTGATAAAGGAGCAGATCCGGTTGATTTGTATGAAAGTCTTTATGCAACAAATTCAATTGAAAATTTAAAACTTGCATCAAGATTCATTAACAGTCTGGAATTTCATTATGATAAAAAAGTTATTACCGGAGTAGTCACACAAAATGATTTCAGAGATCTCGGCTTAAATATAGATCATGTAGAAGGCTTCTCTTCAATTATTATGAATATTTTGGGAGTCAAAGCCGGAGTCATTCTTGTGGAGCTGAAAGATAATATAAAAGTATCTTTTCGGTCGAAAGGAAATATTCTTGTCAGTGAACTGGCTAAAGAATTTGCAGGAGGCGGTCATAAGAATGCTGCAGGTGCGAATGTTAAAGGGACAACTATTCCTGAATTAAAGAAAGATATCTTAAACAAATTAGAAAAATATTTAATTAATCAATAAAAAAATGAAAATCACATTTGAAAAATCCGGTTTTGAAAAAATAAAAGCAGATGCATATATATTTTTGTGCTATGAAGATAAGAATCTTTTTGAAGATGAGCTTAAGCTGATACAAAAACATATGAAAACAAAAATTATAGGTTTAAGCCTTGAAGATTTCAAAGGGAAAAGCGGACAGACAGAACTGATTTATACTTCCAAAAGCAGAATTATTTTAAGCGGGTTAGGGAAAAGATCTGACATTACTCTTGAGAAAGTGAGAGTAGCCGTTTATAACACAGTGAAGAAAGCAAGATCTCTTAAAATAAAGAAAATTGCGATTGAAATTATTCACGATGAAACTTTTTCTGAAAGCTTTGAAGAAATAGCGAGAGCAGAAGCTATAAGCTGTATACTCGGTAATTATTATTTCGGAAAATATTATACATCCAAAGACAAAAAGGAAGGAACCACCATAAAGGAAGCAGTATTTTTTACGGAAAAGAAGATCATGGAAAAGTTTGCAAAGGAAATCGATAAAGGAATCAAGTCCGGCAGCATAATAGGGAGCAGCACAAACTTTGCCAGAGACCTTGGAAATGAGCCTTCGAATATATTGTATCCGGACTCGTACTGCAAACTAATAGCAGAAAGAGCAGAGAAAAATATGAAATATACTGCGGAGATTCTTACATTAAAGGAGATACAGGAATTAGGAATGGGTTGTGTGATCGCTGTATCTAAAGGAAGTCTGTATGAACCCAGATTTCTTATCTTAAGATATAACGGAGGACAGGAAGGCGATCAGCCTTATGTTGTAATTGGCAAAGGCGTAACATTTGACAGCGGAGGTATCTCAATAAAACCGGGAGCCGGTATGGCTAGGATGAAAATGGATATGTGCGGAAGTGCTGCAACAGTTGGAGTAATTGAAGCCGTTTCTTTACTTGGATTAAAATTAAACGTGATAGGACTCATACCTATGGTTGAAAATATGCCGAGCGGAAACGCTCTGAAACCAGGTGATGTGATAACCGCTTATAACGGAATGACCATTGAAGTTGATAATACTGATGCTGAAGGAAGACTGATACTTGCTGATGCTCTTTCATATGCCGATCAGTTCAAGCCTAAAGCAGTTATAGACATGGCTACACTTACAGGCGCAGTTGTTGTTGCTCTCGGTGATGTTGCCTCAGCAATAATGGGAAATAATCAGGATCTTATAGATAAACTTTATAAAGCAGGTTTGGAATCTAATGATAAGGTCTGGCAGCTACCGTTGTGGAATGATTATGACAGGAAAATTGATTCGGAAATAGCTGATGTCAAAAACCAAGGAACAGGCAGACAGGCAGGAACCATTACAGCAGGAATGTTTTTGAAACGGTTCATAGGGAAATATCCATGGGCTCATATTGATATTGCGGCAACTGCCATGCGTGAATCAAAACAGGACTATCTTCCAAAGAATGCAACAGGTGCGGGAGTGAGACTTGTTACGCAATTCCTGATGGACGAAGCTAAAGCACAATGAAATTCTAATAAATAGTGCAGCCTTAATGCTTTATGTTTATGCTCTTTGTGATCAGATGCATAAAATTTTTCTTAGGATTAAATTATTGTCTCATATTTATTTTAAAAGAAAAGACTACCGGGAATGAAGTTGTCTGCATTTAATCAACTTTTTTCCGGGAGTCTTTTCTTTATTTTTTCAAATATTTTAATGAGCGTTGAATTATACTATTCTAATTAATTTTAGGGTGAAATAACAGAAATGAATTTATTGCTGTTATTGTAAGCAATTGTTATATCAGAAAGATCAACCTGATTATCCCCTGTCAGATCACTCATTGGTTTGTTTCCTGATACAAAATTTCCCGCATCATTATAGATGAACAGAACATCATCAAGATTGATGTTGCCGTTGTTGTTTATGTCTCCGCTGTATATACTGTATCTTTTTCCAATTTGAAAAAGATTGCTTCCGAAAGCTTTAGCAGCAGAATCAGAAAAATCATATGTATATACAGGTTCGCAAACCGTAAATATTTCACCGCCGGCTTTACTCCATGTTTCAAGCGAGTTGAAATGCTTTACAACAATAAAATAATTTCCGGAAGTAACTTTTGAAAATTCAAAAAACCCGCTTTTACTTACAGAATCTATTGGTGCTTTGGCTGAATCAATTATTCCGTATGGACTTGAAGCATTTCTTAAATACACTGATACAGTATCAGTTCTTGAAAGCCGGTCAAGTACAGAATCATATAATCCTTCCGTTAAGACCGTCAAATCAATTTTGACTGGAGGAGGATTAAAATCCTGAATCGTTGTTTTGATAACAAACAATCCGTTGCTGATATCGGAACCTATAATTTTTCCCGAAGCGAATTTATAAACTGCCCAACATCCGTTGAATGAATTTGAATTGGATGAAGTATAAGTATCATACCATGCCACTTCTACCGGATTGACCGGGTCAGTAATATTCAATAACCTGATCCCTGCTGTATAATGAGCTATCAATGCATAGTTTCCGTAAATTTCCACATTATGAACAATTGAGCTAGATATACCTGTCGGAGCCCAGTCCCGAATGTAAGTGATGTTATCCAGGTCTTCAATGTTCCATACGTATAACTTTCCTGCCGGAGATTGTACTTCATTCGTAGTGAAAAGATATTTTCTGTCAGATGTAATGTCACTGTTATGTGTAGATACAACAGAAGTCGCGTATGACTGAAAAGTTCTTACCAAAGACAGTGAACTTTTGTTTACAGCATTTATGATTGATGTCTGACCTGTATATACATTAGATGCCCAGATCGTATCATTACGCACCCTGCAGTCATGTACATACAAGGTTGTCCATTGTCCCATCTTTACAGGGTTTTCCGGATCGATCACATTTACAACAGTTACTCCACCGTTAGCTGCAGAATTTCCTCCGTTCAGATAAAGGTAATGACCTGACTGCTGTATGGAGTGTGTTTTTGTATATCCGGTGTAACTCCAGGTCTTTACTAAATGAACTGAGTCAGGTAAATACTGAAGATCAACTATCTGAAGCTTGCTGTTAGTACCCTCCGATACTATGTATGCATAATGAGAATAAGTTTTCATTTCTCTCCATTGGCTTGTGACTCCGGTGACGAAATCTACTTCATGGATGTTTGCAGAATCAGTTATATCCACAAATGAAGTACCAGTATTGCAACCGAGAATAGCATACTCTCTGCAGTCAGGTGAAGTGTATCCCCATAAGGCAGAATAGCTTGATCCGTAGCTGTCTAAATTTCTAAGCAGATAAGTGCTTTGATTTGCGAGCTGTGAATTTGATACATTGGCCGTTAAAATAAATAATGCAATGTAAAGTAAAACAGTTTTTTTCATTTTCAATGAATAATAGGTTTTTTAAAATAACTGAGATACTTTGGGGTTTAAATCAGCGATGAATTATAAATTGGGGCTTTAATATACTTACAAAATTTCTTCTTTAAAATAGCGAAATCAAATGCTAAATTGTTTTTTAAATTAATCACAGTTTTTATAATCAGATAATTAAAGTCTCTTATCAATATGCACATATACCCGATAACTTTCTTATTAGTATTGCTTAATTTATTTCTGTTTAAGCCGGAAGAGCAAACAATTAATGCGGATAATTTCTCGCTCGGGAATGAAAACCTGTTGAGTAATCATTCTGATTTATTAATAGAAAAAAGGGTTGGTCTCATAACAAATAAAAGCGGAGTACTCTCCAATGGAGATCTGTTCCTTGATTCACTGAATAAATACTATACTGTTACAAAAGTTTTCACACCTGAACACGGACTTAGAGGTGATGACAGAAATGAAAATTTTACTGATGATCAGACTGGAGTTCCTGTTATCTCACTTTACGGCTCAAAGAAAAAACCTGACGCCGGGGATCTTGAAGATGTGGATCTGCTTGTTTATGACATTCAGGATGTAGGAGCAAGATTTTATACATTCATAAACACAATGTATTACTGTATGGAATCTGCAGTAGAGAATAATAAGGGGATGATCATCTGTGACAGACCTCTGATACCTGATGGTGATTATGTAGATGGATTCATTCTTAATGAAAGTGAAAAATCATTTGTTGGTCTGCTTGATGTTCCTGCGGCGTACGGAATGACCTGCGGTGAACTTGCATGCTATATTAATTCAGAATATTTCGGCGGCAAATGTAAACTGAATGTAATATTAATGGACAATTATTCACGCAATTCAGATTACTCTTCACTAAATCTTCCCTGGATAAAGCCGTCACCAAATATATATTTCCCTTCATCTGCTGTCTGTTATCTGGGTACATGTCTTTTTGAAGGAACGAATTTCGCTGAAGGACGCGGTACTGAAAGACCTTTTGAATATATCGGAGCGCCGTATTGTGACGGGAAATTACTTGCCGTTGAGATGATGTCATATAATTTCAAAGGTGTAATGTTTGAAGATATTACCTTTACACCCCAGGCTATTGCAAGTAATTCAAATCCTCCGAAGTATATCGGAGAATTGTGCGGAGGAATTTTCATAAATGTAACAGATAAGAATTCTTTTGAACCATTTAAAACAGTGATTGCAGTTTTAGTCTCACTTAAAAAATTATTCCCGGAATTTAATATCAATAAAAATAATTTTCTGGATAAACTCTCAGGCACTGAAGATCTTCGAATAATGCTAAACAATGGAAACAATTACGAAGAGATCGTAAGCTCTTATGATACAGAATTAACAAATTTTAAAATCAAAAGAGAAAAGTATCTGCTTTATAAATAAAATCATATACTTTTTTCTGAATAATGCATTAAATAATTTTAATTATAACGAATGAAAAAAAGCAGCATAACTGTATTACCTGAATTCTATGACAGATATATAAATGAAACAGATGATCTCGAACTTTCAGACGCACTGGATAATTACAGTGTCAGACTAATAATTGAAGATAAAGACAAACTAATTTCTCTTGGAGATAAAGTTTACGAGACAGGCAAATGGACATTAAAGGATATCTTACAGCATCTTATTGACTGCGAACGAATATTTTGTTACAGAGCTTTACGTATTGCAAGAAACGATAAAACACCTTTGCCGGGATTTGAAGAGAATGAATATATACCTGAAGCTAAAACAGAACGCAGAACTATTGATGAACTTTTATATGAACTTGATTCAGTGAGAAGGACAGGCATAATATTATTCAACAGTTTTGATGATGAAATGCTGCTTAGAGATGGCATGTGTTCCGGAAAGAAAATTTCCGTTCTTGCGATCGGCTTCACTATTGCCGGCCATATGCTTCATCATGTAAATGTAATCAAAGAAAAGTATTACCCGTTACTATGATAAATATTTTACTTAGATGAAAATTTTAATAGAATATAAATTAATACTAAATTCCAAACACCTAATACTTAATACCTAATACTAATTACTTTCTAATCACATCCCTTGTCCCTGCCTGGGCTTTAGGGAATAAAACCATTTCAGCCACGACAAAATTATCATTCCTTGTAGCAGTAAAAATTATAGCTTCGGCAATATCATCCGGTGTTAAAGGAACCAGTCCTTTATATACCAATTTTGCTTTCTCCTCATCGCCTCTCTGCCGAACAAGGCTGAACTCAGTTTCTACAAGACCCGGATCTATTGTGGATACTTTAATATTAGATTCAAGCAGTTCCATTCTCATGCTTTTTGTAATAGCATCAACTGCATGTTTTGTCGCACAATAAACATTACCGTTAGGATATACTTCTCTTCCTGCAACCGAACCGATGTTGATTATATGTCCGGATCCATTCTGAATCATAAGAGGTATCACACATTTGGATACATGCAACAGACCTTTTACATTTGTGTCTATCATTTCATTCCAGTCCTCTATCAGACCGTCCTTTACACTTCCCATGCCTCTCGCCAGTCCGGCATTGTTAATTAATATGTCAATCTTTTTCCATTTGTCTTCAAGTTTATCGATCTGATATTTTACAAATTCATAGTTCTGAACATCCATTGACAAAGTAGTTACATCTATACTGAATTTTGACTCTAACTCTTTTGATATTTCAGCAAGCCTGTCTTCTCTGCGTGCTGCAAGGATCAGATCTGCTCCAAGCAAAGCGAACTGATATGCAGCAGACTTTCCTATTCCGCTTGTTGCGCCGGTTACAAATACTATTTTTTTTTCCAGATCTTTCATAAGGATTTATCTTTTTATAATGTTTATGAATGAATATTTTGCAATTAGATTATTATAAAATTAATGCAGTATCAAAATTAATTTTATAATATTTTCCCGTTTCAGTTTTAAATTTACATAATAATAGTTTAATGCAATTTAACCGTAACTAATCAAGTAAAAAATACAAAAAATTGATTTACAAAAAGACTAAAATAATATGCACGATAGGTCCGGCTGTTGATACGGTCGAAAAAATTGGAATGCTCATAGATGCAGGGATGGATGCAGCAAGACTGAATTTCTCTCACGGCTCTGTTGATATTCACAGAAAGTATATACAGAACATTCGCAAAGCCGGGAAATTAAAAAGGAAGATGATCGCAATTATTCAGGATCTTCCGGGACCTAAAATCAGAACAGGTAGGCTTGATAACGGCGTTGTAGAGCTGAAAGAAAATTCCATCATAAAAATTACTTCACGTGATATTACAGGCAACAATAAAATAATATCAACTAATTATCCCAGACTGATTAATGACGTCAGAAAAAATGAGATGATACTTCTTGATGATGGTAATTTCAGGCTTAGAGTGATATCCGAAAAACCGTCGAATGGTGAAATTGAATGTGAGATTATGTCCGGAGGAATGCTTAAAGAAAGGAAAGGAATAAATCTTCCTCACACCAATTTAAATCTGCCCTCACTCACTGATAAAGATTTATCATTCCTTAAATTCGGACTGGATAATGATGTTGATTTTATAGCTCTGAGCTTTGTCAGATCATCAGATGATATTATCGGACTTAGAAAAAAGATCAGATCAAGAAAAAAGAATGCACTTATAATAGCAAAAATTGAGAGACCCGAGGCAGTTGAGAACATTGATTCTATTATTGCCGCTTCAGACTGCATCATGGTTGCGCGGGGTGACATGGGAGTTGAGATCTCTACTGAAGAAGTTCCGTTGATACAAAAACGTATTATAAGAAAATGCAACATTGCCATCAAACCCGTTATTACTGCAACACAAATGCTGGAGTCTATGATCATTAATTCTTCACCAACCAGGGCTGAGGCTTCCGATATAGCAAATGCAATTCTTGACGGAACTGACTGCGTAATGCTGTCGGCAGAAACCTCTACGGGTAAACATCCGGTACTTGCCGTGAATACAATGAAGAAGATTATTCTTAAAAGCGAAACTATTAAGAAACCAACTTATTTTAAGGATATGTTTGTTGAGGATTCACCTGAGAATACACTGCATACTATCTGTAATTCCGCCACCGAAATAGCTGCAAGAGTTAATGCCAAAGCCATTATAACGATCACGCACACTGGAAAATCTCCGATGCTCCTTTCAAATCACAGACCGTTTGCTCAGATAATTTCAGCAACTTTTGATGATGTCATAATCAGAAGATGTAAGCTCATATGGGGTGTGGAATCAATACTTATAAAACAAAATATAGATTACCATAAAACTGTAGCATTAATAAAAAGTAAAATAATCTCTGATAATATTTTAAAAAAAAATGACAGGATTGTAATTATAGCTTCAATGCCTTTCTCTCAGTCAGAATCCGCTAATGCAATTCAGGTATCGGAGATATAGTAATAAGTATTAGGTATTAGGCAATGAGTACTCAGTAATTTTAATTTTTTAACTTTAAACTTTTTTAACATTTTTTTGAATACAAAAGGTCTATTTGATGTCCTGATAATCGGAGCCGGTCCCATAGGTCTGGCTTGCGGGATAGAAGCAGGAAAAAATAATTTGAAATATATTGTAATTGAAAAAGGAAGCATAGTTAATTCCATTTTCAACTATCCTGCCAATATGACATTCTTTTCAACTTCGGAAAGGATCGAGATCGGAGAAGTACCGTTTGTTTCTCACGGAGTAAAACCTACTAGAAAGGAAGCTCTTGAATATTACAGAAGGGTAAAAGGAGCATATGATCTGAATGTTGTTACATATGAAAGAGTTCTGGAGATTGAAAAAAAGAATGATATTTTAAAAATACTCACTGATAAAAATAAATATACGGCGCGGAATGTAATAATCGCGACGGGATATTATGACAATCCGAATTTTTTAAATGTAAAAGGCGAAAGCCTGAAGAAAGTTAAACATTATTTTGATGAGCCGCATCCTTATGCATATCATAAAACTATTGTTGCAGGTGCAGGTAATTCGGCTGTTGATGTTGCGCTTGAATTGTTCAGGGTAGGAGCTGAGGTTACTATGGTCATCAGGGAAGATAAAATAAAACCTTCCATTAAATACTGGGTAAAACCAGATATAGAAAACCGGATAAAGGAAAATTCCATTAAAGCATTCTTTGATTCTGAGATTGAAGAAGTAAAGGAAAAAAGCGTTGTAATAAAAACACACGGCGGATTGATAGAAATCGAAAATGATTTTGTTTTTGCCATGACAGGGTATCATTCAGACATAGAGTTTTTAATTAAAACAGGAATAGATCTGGATGATAATAAGAATGCCGTATTTAATACTAAAACGTTCGAGACAAATATTAAAGGAATTTATCTTGCAGGTGTCGTCTGCGGAGGGAATAATACAGACAAATATTTTATAGAAAACTCAATTGTACATTCTAAGATAATTATTGATCATATTGTTAAACATCTTCACATATAAGATATTTATTTTTTTATAAATGAACGGCATATTTATTTCTAAGAAAGAAGCTCGGAAAACAATTATCGCCAGCCAGCAGTTATCCGATATCGGATCCGGCAAAAGCAAAGATCAGCTTCTTAAAATAATTGAATCTATAGGATATGTTCAGATCGATACCATCTCAGTCATAGAAAGGTCACACCATCATACACTCTGGTCAAGAATGCCTTTTTATAAAAAACAAATGCTGGACGAGCTTATGGAAAATGACAAGAGCATTTTCGAATACTGGAGTCATGCTGCAGCATATCTTCCTATGAAGGATTTCAGATTTTCCTTAATCAGGAAAAATAATTATTCAATTAGAAATAAGAACTGGAGCACAGCAAATAAAAAAATATTAAAGTTTGTCTATGACAGAATTGCTGCTGAAGGTCCTTTGCAGTCTAAGGACTTTGAGGATAAAAGAACCTCATCCAGCGGCTGGTGGGACTGGAAACCTTCCAAGGATGCTTTGGATTTTCTCTTTCATAAAGGTGATCTAATGATTAAAGCAAGGAAAGGTTTCCAGAAGATTTATGATCTGACGGAAAGAGTTCTACCGCAGAATGTAGACACTAGTTTTCCATCCGAAAAAGAATTTTATGAACATCTTATATTAACTTCAATCAGATCGAACGGTTTGTCTTCTGCAAATGAAATCAGTTATAACAGGAGATATGACAAAAAACTATTTTTAAAAACTTTAAATAACTTAACAGAAGAAAAAATAATTAAGAAAATTAATATTAAAGGACATAAAGATGAATATTATACAACTGAGGACAAACTGAATCTTCCCGAAAGTTCAGAAAGCAAAAAAGATGTTCATATTCTGTCACCTTTTGACAATCTTATCATTCAAAGAAAAAGACTTAAGGATCTTTTTGATTTTGAATATACTATTGAATGTTATGTTCCTGAAGCTAAAAGAAAATTCGGTTACTTTTGTCTTCCGGTTTTGTACGGAGATAAATTCATTGCAAGGATAGACGCTAAAGCTGACAGAACCGGGAATAACTTTATTATTAAGAATATATTCAGGGAAGGAAATACTATTAACCTTAAATTACTGAGTAAAAAAATTAAGAAATTATCTGAATTCTGCGGATGCACTGAAATTATCGGTTATCCCTTACTGCTGAAATAAATTTCAGCCTCTTTCAGAATTCTCCTCACGAAATCTGTTTTTGCAAAAGCATATTCATTGGAATTCATCCAGTCCTTATTGGACAGTTCATTTTTAAATTCAGAGTACTCATCCATGACATTTTTGTTTTGCCTGAGATAATCACGGAACAAGATCTGTTTACACCAGAATTCAGATCCCAATACAACTGTATGAATGTGTACAGCATCCTTTTTTTTAAAATATCTTCTTTCCGGTATTACAGCTTCATACTCAGATACATATTCATATCCAAGCTTTTTCATTCCGGGAATCATTTGATCAGCTTCTTCCATATTTTTCACACCTACCAGAATATCAATTACCGGCTTGGAGTCCAGACCGGGAACAGATGTACTTCCAACATGCTCAATGTAAGGAGATATGCTTCTGAAAGCCGATTCCAGAACCTTTCTTATCTCAGAATATTTTCTGATCCATTCAGGGTCGTATTTCAGTATCTTGATTTTCATTTAGTCATGAACCGGTAAATTTTCAGGGAATAATTTTAATAGAAATTCCGTCGGAATCTTTCAGCCAAAGTTCGCCATTCGTTTCTTTTACAGAAAATCCTGTATCGGATAAATTTTCCGTGAGTTTGTTCAGATATTCTTTCTCACTGAGTTTTATCGTAAATGATGTCATTCCCAGAGATCTTTCATCCCTCAGAAGCTTTTTATTTGTAGTCCATGTATTTCCGGCAATATGATGATGATAACCGCCTGCTGAAAAGAATTTTGCTCCGGGATAACTGTAGTTTGATATACTGAATCCTAATAATTCATTGTAAAATTCCTCAGCTCTTCTAAGATCTGATATATTCAGGTGTATATGTCCTAATTTTGTATCCGGGTGTATACCGTTCCATACTTCCCCGTTGTCCAATTCATTTGTAATAACGCTTAGATCCAGCGGGAGACTGTCCATCACTACTTCATCATTTTTCCATATCCACGTATTCCTTGGTCTGTCAGCATAAATTTCAATACCGTTTCCGTCAGGATCTGAAAGATAAATTGCTTCACTTACAAGATGATCAGAAAATCCCTGAAATTTTATGTTATTTCTGAACAGTCTCATGAATACTCTCGCCAGTTCTTTTCTGTTCGGAAAAAGTACGGCAATATGATATAAACCCGCAGTACCCTTGATCCTGACCGGTGCATTACTGTTTTCGGTGAGTTTGAACATGTAAGGATATTTTCCGTCAGAAGATATATATACTTCCTTATCGGTTCTCTCAATCTCTCTGAATCCTAATTGATTTATATAAAATTCAAGTGATGTTGTTAGATCTCTGACTCTAAGATCTATACTTTGTATAATAGCGCTGTCAGGTATTTTATTCATGGTAATTAAAATAAATATTTTTTTATCTTTACAAGAATTATTTCAGTAATATGGAAAAGGCTTATATTAAGTCCCGAATCATTTAAAATGAAATTAATAATTAAAGTTCATTGCTCATTGATTTCTTCACACAGCAA
>CAZLOL010000081.1:0-6619 GCA_964561045.1 uncultured Ignavibacteriaceae bacterium
ACTCAGCGGTTATTGCTGTCAACTTAGTTGTTAAAAAATTTTCTTGCCATTTTGAGTAGAATTTAACTTGTAAGTGAATAATTCCTAATTATTAATTCTCAACTCCTAATTCTCAATTCCGGGTACTCACTACAGTCCAGGCTCATCATAAAAATCTCACCATTATTAGTAAGTATCTTTTCCCACATGAACTCTCTGTCTGTAACAGGAATATTATAATCGAAGAACTTATCAGGATGAATAAAGAAAAACTCCCCTTCATTACATTTTTCGGGTAATTCATTCAGCAGTGTTTTATACTCCATTATAAAGATCATAATATTACCTATTCCCGGAAAATTCTTCTCCGATATTATTCCGAGCAGTTTCCAGTCTTCCGGTTTTGAGATAATTTTACATTCTTCAAAACCTTCTCTCGCTGCGCATTCTGCCGGCGTTTCAGCTATTTCCCCGATCAACTTTCCGCCGGGAGGTGACATCAGACCTTTGTTCGGATCCTTTAGTCTTTCCATCAGAAGATATTCGCCTTTATGATTCTTTATATAAAGCAGCGTTGCCAGTTTCATTTATTCTCCATCCTTAAATCCGAATTTTAATTTTGTTTTCTTTGGTTCAGGTATTTTCTCTTCATTTGATTCTGTTGTATCAGTTGATTCAGAAATATCTGAGATTTCCAGGTCCTCATTAGCCTCTTTTGTATCAATTACATTCTCAACCATATTAACTACACCTTCTTTCTGATCTTCAGCCATATCTTCATTTATATCCGAAAAGCTGATCTTCTCTTCTGAAAAAACTTCCGGTTTCTTTTTGTCCTTTAAAGACTTCTTACCGGAAGATTTAGAACTTTTGTCTTTTGGAGGAGTTTCAAAACCTTCAAAAAGATTGAGATCATGTTCAAGAGATTTTATTTCCTGCAGGTTTAAATGCTTATCCGGCTGCTCTTTATCTCTTTCCCGCGGCTTTTCAAATTCCTCTTCCTTTTTTCCTATGATCGAAAATTCCCCTTCTCCTGCATATTCGCCTGTCTCTGTCATATCAACGAATATTTCTTCTTTCTTTTCAGTTTCCTCATCTTCACCGGAACTATCCAGACTTAATTTATCTACTCTGCCTCTCATAAGATACTTCTCCTTGTATTCATAATATTTTCCTGCGGAGTATAACTTGTGTGAAATTTCCTCTGATCTTTCACGCTCTGATCCCGGTTTCTCAAATTGTTCTTCCCTGTCCTTAATCAGAAGCTCTCCCTTCAACATCACATCGCTTATATCTTTCGAGCAAAGACTTTGAACAAGAAACTCGCACACATTGTCCCTGTCTGTTTCAGGAAGCGAAAGTGTGTTTCTAAGATCTTTCAGATCAAAAAATATAAGATCCGCCGATCTGTTCCTCTCAATTGTACCTGTGACATTTGACACCCCGTAAACCAAAGACGGATTCAGTATTGCTGTCTGTATAATATTTTCATAGGAAAAAAGATTTTTGGAAACTAAAGTGGAAAGGATCTTTAATTCGGCAAGAATGTCTGTTCCCGTGTATCCTGTTCCGATTATCAGATTGATATCTGAAGATATAACTTCATCCAGATCCAGTTTTTTATCGGAAAGATTTACAAAATCAGACGGACATAAAAGAATTGTTGCATTCTTCATCTTTAGTATCTCAAATTCCACCGGACTTATATGAGTCGGATTTGAAATTATTGTGTCTGATGAAATCATATCCATTTCAGCCAGCACATTTATAAATGTTCTCCCGAAAACTTTTTTTATCGAATCAAATGCTTTTTCGGAAAGCGAAGCTTCAATGAAAAGCTTGACCTTATTGCCTGTTAAATTTCTCTTTATCGAAGTAAGAGAATAATTGTTTACATTTTCATCATTAATAAATCCGTATGAGATTCTGCCATTAAGCGCCGGAGGTATTTTGAAATCATATGCTGTCAGATTATAATACTGCTTTATCCATTCATATTCCGTGAAATATACATCATAGAAATCTTTATTTATTACCGGACTGCTTTCGTTGATAAAAACTTCCCCGTTCTGAAGGGATCTTAAATAATTTATTTTCAAAAGATCCCTCAACAATTCTGCATTTTCAATGCTGCTCAGATAATTTTCTATCCATTTAAGTGACAGCCAGGAGTTTATGTTCTGATATGTGCATTTCTTGAAAAAAATTTTATTAAGAGTATATGATGAGATAAGTTTTGAATTAAAAAATCCGGGCATGATAAGTTTATCCTTTGCATCTATGATCACGGAATCCGGATTTTTAGATCTGAATTCTTTTTCGTTGAATTTATTCTCGTAGTCAATAAGAAATATCTTATTGTTCTTTATAATAATATTGAAATAACCGGTCAGACCTTTTCTGTCTAAGGTTAATACCAAGCCGTTCTTTATGATAATGTATTTATCCACTTTCTTTTACAGATCCTCTATTATAAATTTTTCATTTAGCAAAAATTCACTGTCAGATAATTTATTTCCGTCTTTATTCATTAAAGCAAACTGAAATCCCTCTCTTACACTGTAGGCTCCATACTCTCCTTTTACATTCAAAGCAACAAACCCAACCTGAAAAACATGATCCCTGTTGATGCTGGATAATCTGTTAAGTTTAAAAACCCTTTCGCAGGCGATCTTACAGGCTTCAAGTGGCGGCTTCCCGCTTCTCATCATTTCAACGATCAGAAAACTTCCGCAGGCTCTGATGCATTCTTCTCCGCGGCCTGTGGATGCTGCTCCTCCAACCTCTCCGTCAACGTAAAGCCCCGAACCTATTATCGGACTGTCACCTACTCTTCCGTGAAGTTTCCACGCCATACCGCTGGTAGTGCAGGATGCTGAAATATGTCCGTCTTTGTCAATTGCAACCATTCCGATAGTATCGTGATAACCATCCTCGTTTATATTTATAATTTTATCGTGTTTGCTTTTAATGAGTTCAAATTCATCAGTATGTATCTCTTCAGGCTTTGAGCTCTTTGAAAGTTTCCATTCATGAAATCTTTTTATTGATTCGGGTGTAAGAAGATTCTCTGCTTTGAATCCGTTCTTTATGGCAAACTCATACGCGCCATCGCTTGCAAGTATTGTGTGTTCAGTATCTTCAAGAATAAGCCTGGCAAGACTTATTGGATTATGAATATTCTCCACGCATATCACCGAACCGATTCTCGCGCGCCAGTCCATGATTGCAGCATCAAGCGTCACGACTCCTCTTTCATCCGGCAGTCCGCCGAATCCCACACTTAGAACAGTCGGATCATCTTCCGAAATTTTTACGCCTTCTTCGGCAGCATCCAGAGAATTGCCGCCGTCCTTTAAGATCTTATAAGCCGCTTCATTTGCAGCAAGACCATGCTTCCAGGTTGAGATTACGATTGGTTCCAAACAGTTAGTAGTTAATAGTTAATAGTTAGTAGTATTTAAAATATATTATAAATTATTTGACATTTGTAATTTGACATTTGTAATTTGACATTTGTAATTTGACATTTGTAATTTGTAATTTGACATTTGTAATTTGTAATTTGTAATTTGTAATTTGACATTTGTAATTTGTAATTTGTAATTTATAATAAGGCTTCCGATATAATCTGAAATGTTCTGTCATACCTGTACTGAACACTCATGTGCCCGTCATTAAATTCTTCATGTATAAATCTGATTTTTTTATCTTTCAGTTTGTCACAGAATATTCTAGCACCTATGTGAAGGTTAAATTCATCTTTGGTACCCGCATCAAGATAGATCAGTTTCAGCTCCTTTAAATTGTTAATATATTTATTCACCATTCTTACAGGATCATGCTTCAGCCATCTGTCAAAAACTTTTCCGTCAAGCTCTCCTGTATATAAATCAAAAGGAAGGTCGAAATTATATCCTTTGGTCTTCGCTTCTTTAAGGTTAGGGGAGTAACAGCTTGCCATTCCTATTGTATTAATAATATTATGAAACGACTTCGGCTTAGGCTGATTATAATTCAATTCATTCTTTATAAAATTTGCCACTGCTTTATGTCCTCTGCCGTAATACTCTATGTCAGTTATGAACTTTGGAAAGTCCGGCAGATAACAGTATTCAAAACACATATCGCCTGCAGTCGAACACATAATTCCGAACACGTCCGGATTTCTCATTGCAAGCACGACCGAACCGTAACCGCCGCTTGACTTTCCGCATATGGCACGGCTTTTACTGCTGTTGATTGTTTTATACTTGTGATCTATGAAAGGTACAAGTTCTTTTATAATATAGTCTTCGTAATTTCCGGTCGCTTCTGAATTTATAAACTGACTTCCGCCATATTTCGTAATGCAGTCAGGCATTACAACTATCAGCTCTTTCATTTTTTTTGTTGAGATCAGCCGGTCGAGGCGTTGTTTAATATTCTCCGAAAGAAAACTTTCGTTAAGCTGCATTATACCTTTACCTGTAAATCCGGATATCAGAAATACTACCGGAAATTTATAATCTGTTTTTCCGTATGATGGCGGAAGATATACAGGAAACTCACGTTCACTCGGATCTCCCAAAGGATTCCCTTTGAGTATCTTACTATCAAATTTCTCTAATACTATTTTTCCGTTATTTTTCATATTAATTAAAATTTGTTTTAACACACAGGCACAGAAACACAGAGTTTCAAAAAAATAAAAAACCTCTGTATATCCCTGCGTCTTTGCTTCTCTGCGGTGAACTCTTATATCATTTGTAATTTGTAATTTTAAACGTCCTCACGAAACGTTATCTTAACATTCGTTTTTTCTCCTTCAATCACCTTCACTTTATAACCCGCATTCTCAACAATCGCAGACTCATCCGTCCCTGTAAAATTTTCTGCGTTAGCTTTCTCAAATGCTTTTGATATAATATCATACTTGAAAGCCTGCGGAGTCTGAATTGTCCAGACATTTTTTCTGTCAATGGTTTCCGTTACAATGTTCTTTCCGTCAATTCTCTTAATTGTCTCAGCTACCGGCATTCCGGGAATGACACACTCATATATCTTTGCTGTACTGATTAATTCTATGATCTTCTTTTTACTGATAAAAGGTCTTACCGCATCATGTATCAGGATTGTATCGTCTGTATCACATTCCAGATTTATCAGAGCATTATAAACCGAATCCTGTCTGCGCTTTCCTCCCTCAACGATCTTTGAAACCTTCCTTAAATTATATTTTTTCAGAATGGCACTTATCTTAACGAAGTATTCGAGCTTTGTTGAAATTATTATTTCATCAACTAATTTGATACTGTTAAATTTTTCTAAAGTATATGCTATGATCTCCTTAGCTTCAATTTTCAAAAACTGTTTCGGGATTTTACTTCCGAATCTTTCTCCCGAACCGGAGGCAGGAATGATTACTTTTACTTTCAAGAAATTGAATCAATTAAATTAAGAAGCTGTCAAAAGAAAATAATTTTTTAGTATGCAAAATTAGTCATTTATATTTCTTATTTCGATATTATTATTTTACACAAATCATCCGAATTATTAATGAGATCTCTGAACTTCTTTGTCTCTGATACTACGGTACACTTTAAGTATATCCGCTCATTTTCAAAGATACATAATTATATTCATTAAGACTTAAGATCAAAAGATTTATATTTATGAAATTTTTTAAACTAAAAATCATATTATGAAAAACTTATTACTGATCGTTTCCGTTTTATTTTTCATTTCAGATCTGTCAATTTCACAGACTGACACTACAAAGTTCAGGAAAAAAACACAAAGCGATACATCAGGTTATAAAAAGGGCTGGACACCTTTGGGAACAATTGGTGCAGGAATCAGTCAGGTAGCGCTGAGCAACTGGACACGGGGCGGAGAAAATTTAATTTCAATTACAGGGAATTCTGATTTTTATGCAATATATTTCAATAATCCGTGGCTCTTGAAAAATAATCTGAGCGCTTCTATCGGCTCTACCAAAACAGGAAGCGGTAATTTTCAGACCAATGACAATGCCGCTTTGCTGGAAAATGTTCTGATATACAGAGCCGGAAATACAATCAATCCTTATCTCAGCAATGAGGTCCGGACAGGGATCCTTAACGGATATGATTACGGAATCGATCCGATAGTTCAGACTTCCGCTTTCTTCGATCCCGGATACATTACACAGAGCATAGGCGCTATATACGACAAGCCGAACTTTTCATCAAGATTAGGTCTGGCTTTTCAGGAAACCTTTGCAAATAAATTCAGGCAATATACAGATGACATAAATACAACTGATGAATCCGAAGCATTTAAATTTCAGACAGGGGTTGAGTCGGTTACGAGCGCTAACTTTGTCGTTGCAGAAAATCTGCTGTATAATACCCGCCTGAGATTGTTCTCGGCATTCAATCAGCTTGATGTGTGGGACATTGGCTGGGATAATACATTTGCAGCAGTAATAAACAGCTTCCTTACAACTACACTTGATATTTTAGTCGTTTATGAAAAATCTCAATCACCTAAGACTCAACTAAAGGAAGGTCTGCAGCTTGGAATAAGCTATACTGTGTTTTAGGTTTAATAAGTTCGGTGAGTTCGTTAAGTTAGTTGAGTTCATAGAGTTCATAGAGTTCATAGAGTTCATAGAGTT
>CAZLOL010000081.1:6719-14661 GCA_964561045.1 uncultured Ignavibacteriaceae bacterium
TAGAGTTCATGGAGTTTATAGAGTTCATGGAGTTTATAGAGTTCATGGAGTTTATAGAGTTCATGGAGTTTATGGAGTTTTGAGTTTGTTGAGTTTTCGGAGTTTAAAGAACATATAGTTTTTAAAGAAACTTTTAATTAATATAATAAACATAATTAACAAATCAGCAATTTGACACAGGAAGAAAAGAACGCTGAGAAGAAAGCTGCGGCTGAAAGGGCTGTGGAATTTATAAAAGAGGGAATGACAGTCGGGCTTGGTTCGGGGTCAACAGTTTTCTTTGCGATAAAGAAACTCGGTGAACTCGTGAGAGCAGGACTTGATATCCGGGCTGTTTCTACATCTGACGGAACAACTCAGCTTGCGCAGTCAGAAGGAATAAATTTAATTTCGATAGATGAATCCTCAGAGATAGATCTTACAATAGACGGCGCTGATGAAGTTGACAGATCATTCAGCGGCATCAAGGGCGGCGGCGGTGCGCTTTTATTCGAGAAGATTGTCGCATTGAGCTCTAAGAAAAATATATGGATAGTAGATTCCGCCAAGCTTGTAGATAAACTCGGGAAATTTCCTTTGCCTGTTGAGGTAATACCGTTCGGACATAAAAGAGTTTTTAAGATTATTGAGGAAATGAAACTTAATCCGGTGATCAGAAAAAAAGGAAATGATCTGTATTTTACCGACAGCGGTAATCTTATCTTTGATCTTCAAATTGGAGAGATAATAGATCCTGTTAAAATAAACAAAGAGCTTAAACTGATCAACGGCATTGTTGAAACCGGCCTTTTCATAAACATTGCAGATATAGTTATCGTAGGAAAAAATAATTCAACTGAAATATTAAACAAATAAATTTTAATTATTATGAGAATAGAAAGTTTCGAATTTCTAAACAGGTATCTGAACAACGCTTCACCTGTAGGACATGAATTTACCGGACAGAAGATATGGCTGGAGTATCTCACCCCTTATATTGATTCATACATATCAGATACTTACGGGACTGTAGTCGGAATAATAAATCCCGATGCGAAGTATAAAGTTGTAATCGAGGCGCATGCTGATGAGATCTCATGGATAGTGAACTACATCAGCAGTGACGGATACATATATGTAGGTAGAAATGGAGGTTCCGATCATCAGATAGCTCCTTCTAAGAGAGTAAACATTCACACTAAGAAAGGAATTGTAAAGGCAATTTTCGGATGGCCTGCTATTCATATCAGAGACAGGGGAAAGGAAGAGAAGCCGTCGCTTGACAATATAATACTTGACTGCGGATGTAAAAGCAAAAAAGAAGTTGAATCTCTCGGAGTTCACGTAGGATGCGCAATAACATACACGGATGAGTTAATTGTTCTGAACGATACATATTATGTAGGCAGGGCTAATGACAACAAAATGGGAGGATTCATGATTGCGGAAGTTGCAAGGATGCTAAGGGAAAAAAAGAACAAGCTTGGTTACGGATTATATGTGGTAAATTCAGTTCAGGAAGAAACAGGTTTAAGAGGCGCAGAGATGATCTCAAGAAGAATCAAACCTGATGTTGCAATAATTACAGATGTCACGCATGATACACAATCACCTTTATATAAAAAGGAAAAGCTCGGAGACATATCCTGCGGCAAGGGACCGGCTGTTACTTTCGGACCTGCAATGCAGAACAATCTTCTTGACATGATCATAAACACGGCTAAGAAGAAGAAAATAGCCATTCAGTTCGAAGCAGCCTCAGATCATTCGGGAACGGATACGGAAGCATTTGCATATTCTTCGGAAGGAGTTGCTTCAGCTTTAATATCTTTGCCGTTAAAGTATATGCATACTACAGTTGAGGCAGTGCATAAAGATGATGTCGAGAATCTGATAAAGCTCATGTATGAGTTTTTAATTCAGCTCAAGGCGGGACATGATTTCAGGGACATTAAATAGAAAGTAAGTATTGAGTATTGAGTATTGTGTATTGAGTATTGAGTATTGAGTATTGTGTATTGTGTATTGAGTATTGAGTATTGTGTATTGATTGAAACATAAATTTAAAATTCAAAGAAATATTAAATAATTTAAAGAAATCAAAAATGATAATAAAAGGATCAAGAATACTTATAACCGGCGGGAGCTCGGGTATAGGTAAAGCAGCAGCGAAACTGCTGGCTGAGAGCGGCGCTTCCGTCGGGATTACAGGCAGAGACAAGGACAAGCTTGAGCAGGTTGCAAAAGAGATAAATGCACTTGCGATACACGCTGATGCCGGAAAGGAAAGTGATATTGAAAAAACTTATAAGGCATTCCTTGATAAATTCGGAGGACTTGATGTGCTTATCAACAATGCCGGAATCGGAGAATTTCCAACTCTGGAAGAAATTACACTTGATGCATTCCTGAAGGTCTATTCGGTGAATGTTTTCGGTGCAGCGCTAATGGCAAAGAAAGCAGCTGAGATCTTTAAAAAGCAGAACAAAGGCGGAAATATAATTAACATAGCATCAACCGCATCGCTCAGAGGATTTGCAAGAGGCTCGGTTTATTCTTCATCTAAATTTGCTTTGAGAAGCATGACGGAATGCTGGCAGGCGGAGTTAAGACCTTATAACATCCGCGTAATGCAGGTCAATCCGAGTGAAGTTACAACCGCATTCGCAAATAAAGACAGAAAAGAGCGTGACGAAGTTGCCAATAAATTAACTAGCGATGAGATTGCACATACAATAAAGGCTATGCTGGAGATAGATGACAGGGGAATGATACCTGAAGTGACAGTATGGGCAAGTAATCCTTTTGAAAAGAAATAAAATATGTTGTATGATTAAATGTTTATATTTAAATTTAGAATAAAAATATGGATCAGATAAAATTCAAAACAAAAATAAAAAACGGTTCGATTAAACTTCCTTCAAAATATAAAATTCTTGAGAACAAAAATGTAAAAGTTTCTATAACAAGTGATACGGATATGAATTTTTCAAAAATTAAAATAATAAATCCTTACAAGGATATAAAAGATAAAAAAACCTTGGCGGGAATTAAGAAAACAATTAATTTAATAAGGAAAGAACGGGATGAATGGAAATGATAAAGTATTGTTTGATAGTGATGTTTTGGTAAACTTTTCGAAAGGTTTTATAAGTTTAGACCAATATTTTGAAAGATATCATTCTGTATATATTTCTGTAATAACATATATGGAAATCTTCGGTTATAATTTTATTAATTTACAGGAAGAAAAATTATTAAAAGATATTGTTTCTAAAATTGAGATTGTTTATATAAATGAAATAATAGTTGAAAAAGTAATAGAAATCAGAAAAAAAATCAAAATCAAAATTCCCGACTTAATAATCTTTGCAACAGCATCTTATCTCAATGCGAATTTTGTATCATTCAATGAAAGAGATTTCAGGAAATTAAAGTAAATTAAATATTATAAATTTATCCGGTAAAGAAGTAATTCATCTTTAAAAACAATATTTATAAATCTCATTTGATCTCCAAACTACCGAATGTAGGGACGACGATCTTTTCCGTAATGTCAGCCCTTGCAGCTGAACATAATGCGATAAATCTTTCACAGGGATTTCCGGATTTTCCAGTTGATCCCGAACTCTCAGAACTTATCTACAAGGCTTCCCGGAAAGGTCATAATCAGTATGCTCTTATGGCAGGTGCAATTCAGCTTCGTGAAAACATATCTTTGCTTGTTAAAGAAATTTATAATAAAGACATAGATCCTGTAAATGAAATTACGGTGACATCCGGGGCTACTGAGGCATTATACGCAGCGATAAGCGCAGTTGTGAGACCCGGTGATGAAGTCATAATGTTTGATCCTGCTTATGATTCTTATGAGCCTGCAGTGCTGCTCAATCAGGGAATTGCGGTCAGAATTCCATTGACATATCCTGAATATGAAATTGACTGGCAGAAAGTAAATGATGCCGTAAACCGCAGGACCAGACTGATAATAATTAATTCTCCAAATAATCCTGCGGGATCAGTTATCTTTGAAACTGATATAATGAATCTCAAGTCACTGGTTAACCGATACGGTATTTATATTCTAAGCGATGAAGTTTATGAACATATTATTTTCGACGGAACAGAGCACAGATCAATGCTGAAAGATCCTGAATTGTTTCAGAGATCATTCATAGTTTCTTCATTCGGAAAGACATTTCATATTACAGGATGGAAAGTCGGATATTGCACAGCTCCGCCTGCATTGACAAATGAACTCAGGAAGGTTCATCAGTTCCTTACATTTTCCACATCAACCCCGTCACAGTTCGCTCTCGCTGAATATATTAAAAATCACGACAGGGTAAATGATTTGAAAAATTTCTACCGGTCAAAAAGAGATTTTTTTCTTGAACATATTTCAGATTCAAAGTTCAAGCCGCTGAAATGTGAAGGCACATATTTTCAGCTGCTGGATTATTCGGCAATTTCAAATGAGAATGACTATGAATTTGCCATAAGACTGACTAAGGAATTCAAGGTAGCGTCAATACCTGTTTCGGTTTTTTATAAAGATAAGACAGATAATAAGGTTCTGAGATTTTGTTTTGCTAAAGAAGAAAGTACGCTTGCTTTGGCTGCGGAAAGAATAAAAAGTATTGTATAACATTTCACTCATTAATTCTTATCAAAATATTTTATTTGTTTTAGCTTTTATTATTGATTTATTATGTATAATAGTTTAAGTTTTCCATGAGTATATTTTTAATGTTATAGATTTCAGTTAAGGGATTAATCAATATTGCTTATATAATGAAAATTTTCATAACAGGCGGAGCCGGATTCATAGGCAAATGGGTTATTGGAAAGCTCAATCCAAATACTGAGATAGTTATACTGGATTCATTAGATAAGCAGGCACATCCACATGACCGGAATTTCCCCCGGGAGTTTAAGAAAAAAAAAGCACTTTGTATAAAAGCGGATTTAAAGCAATCATCTAAGTATCTGAAAGAGATCGAAGGTTCTGATATCATTCTTCATCTTGCATCTCAGACAGGCACAGGACAGTCAATGTATGAAATGAGCAGGTATATCCGGCATAATGTCGAAGGGACTGCTAAACTGCTTGAAGCTGTCAGTTTGCTGAAACATAAACCGAAAAGGATAATTCTTACATCAAGCAGGGCTGTATATGGCGAGGGTGCATATAAAGATAAAGAATGTATATTTTATCCCGGACACAGACCCGAGGATAATTTAGAAAAAGGCAAATGGGGAGTTTATAATAATAAAGGAATCAGTCTGTCAGCATTGCCAATGGAAGAGCATCACAGCACTTATCCTGTTTCATTATACGGATTTACAAAACTATGGCAGGAGCAGCTTGTACAGTTCTTTGCAGAAACCCATAACATGGATTTCCTCATCTTCCGTCTGCAGAATGTTTTCGGACCTGAACAGGAACTGAACAATCCATACACGAACATTTTAAGCTCTTTTACAAATTCAATATATTGCAGGAATGAAGCTGAATTATTTGAAGACGGCAATATGACACGTGATTTCGTTTATGTGGAAGATGCTGCTGAGTTAATAGTGAATGGAGTTTACGCTAAAAATACTTTTGCGAAAATCATTAATATAGGAAGCGGTGAATCAGTTACTTTAAAAGAGCTTGTCAGGTTAATTTCTCTGTTAATGAAAAAAGAACCGGAGATAAAAATATCCGGCAGGTTCCGTCTCGGAGATATCCGGAATGCATCTGCAAACTTAGATCTCCTAAGAAAGACATTCCCCGGATGGTCTCCTACATGTCTTAAAGACGGACTGTTAAATTTTTTAAAATGGTATTTTAATCAGGACTTATCATTTTATAAAGATCCCGGTTCAGCTTTGAAGGAAATGAAGCTGAAAGGAATTCTGAAGAAAAGCAAGCAGAAATGAATACAATACCCAGAGTCAGCATAATTCTGCCGAATTATAATTACGCTGAATATTTAGATCAGAGAATTCAGAGTTTACTGAATCAGACATTCAGGGATTTTGAACTTATAATTATTGATGATGCATCAAGTGACAACAGTGCGGAAGTAATAAAAAAATATGAATCAGATAAGAGAATAAAGTCTGTCTTTCACAAAAAAAACAGCGGGCAGACATATAAGAGATGGAATGAAGGAGCAGAGTTATCGCAGGGAAAATATTTAATGTTCGCCGGAGCGGATGACAGTTGTGAGAATACATTGCTGGAAAAACTGGTTGAGAAGCTGGACAGCAACAAAACCGCCGGACTGGCTTTCGCTCAGTCATGGGAGATCAACAGCGAGGGAAAGAAGATCAGAACATTAAAATTCGGCACTGATTTTCTTGATAAGGAAAGATGGAAAAAAGACTTTACTGATAAGGGGAAAAACGAATGTTATTATCTGCTGTTTCAGAATACAATTCCCAATGCCAGCGCTGTTTTGATAAGAAGAAAAAATTTTTTTGAAAGCGGAAAGTTTGATGAAAGCCTTTTAATACTTGCCGACTGGCTGCTTTGGTTCAGGATCCTGCTTAAATCAGATGTTGCATTCATAGCAGAGCCGCTGAATTTTTACCGCAAGCATTCAGTAAGCGTTTGCAACAAATCTGTGCGCAACGGAATATTTGTTGAAGAAAGGTATAAGATAATTTCATACATTCTGAAACATCTGAAAGTACCAAAGGAAGTGTCGGAGCAGATCTTTGAAAACCAGATGAATGTATGGACAAGAAGAATAATTTCCAAAGAAATGAAAATTCCCATGAAAAGGAATCTGGATATTTACAGAAGTTCAAGGAATCTGGACCCTAAGACAAATGTAAGATTTATAAAAAAGATGATAAAAAACTTAATAAAGAAATAGCCATCTGTACGGTAAATTAATTTCCATACGCTGCATAAAATTATTTGAAATCTGAAACCTGAAATTTTAATTTCTCCGTTCCAAGAAATTCCGAAGCATTTTTCCACAACAATCTTTCTTTAGATTCCGGACTCAATGAACTCATAGATTCTATGAGCTTTCCCGGGATATGTTCACCAAGCGGAAAAGGATAATCAGATCCCAAAATTATTTTCTCATCACCGGCAAGATCAACAAGATATTTCAGCGCCATTTCATCGTGTACAAGAGAGTCGAAATAAAATTTTCCAAGATATTCCCTTGGATTAGTTTTGTTATCCACTGCAACAAGATCAGGTCTGACATTAAATCCATGTTCAATCCTGCCTATTGTAAAAGGAAATGAACCTCCTCCATGAGAAAAGCAGACTTTAAGATTTTTAAATTTTTCAAAAACACCTCCGAAGATCATTGAACAGATCGCGAGTGATGTTTCAGCCGGCATGCCAACAAGCCACGGCAGCCAGTATTTAGGCATCTTTTCCTTTCCCATCATATCCCATGGATGAACGAATACAGCAGCGCCTAATTTCTCAGCTGCTTCATAAACCGGAAATAAATTTTCATTGTCAAGATTCCAATCATTTATATGAGAACCGATCTCTATTCCTGAAAGATTAAGATCACTGATGCATCTTTCCATTTCTCTTACGGCAAGGTCCGGTGACTGCATGGGAAGAGTACCGAGTCCGAGGAATCTGCCGGGGTAATCATTTATCACGGATGCAATATGATCGTTTAAATATTTTGAAAGATCAAGAGTATCATTTGGTTTTGCCCAGTAGCTGAACATTACTGGAACTGTTGACAATACCTGAACATCAACATTAGTATGACCGCAGTCTTTTATCCTGACTTCAGGGTCCCAGCAGTTGCTCTGAATTTCACGGAAAAACTTTCCGTCTATCATCATCTTCGCGCAGCATGGTTTGTAATGATCAAGCTTTACAAATCCGCCATAACCGTATTTTTCTTTAAGGTCTGGCCAGTTTTTTGGTAAAATATGTGTGTGTATGTCGATTTTCATGTCTTACAGTTACAAGTTACAAGTT
>CAZLOL010000082.1:0-1878 GCA_964561045.1 uncultured Ignavibacteriaceae bacterium
TTGTTAAAAAATTTTCTTACCATTTTGAGTAGAATTTAACTTGTAAGTGACTAAAACTTAAAGTCTTTAATGTTTTTTAAAATTATTCTAATTTAAACAAAAGTTAAACTTTATAGTGAAATAATATGAAACCGGGAAAATTAATAAAATCTTTTTTTGCAGTCATCTTTATATTTTTAATTAATTTTATAAGCGTAAAAGCTCAGATAGATTCATCTGCCGTAGCAATACTTGACAAAATGAATTTTGTTTTAGGCAATCTAAAGTCATGCAGTGTGACTTTAAAAACAGAAAATGATATTCTCGACGCCCGTTTAGGATCAGTAACATATACTGACAATGCCCGTGTGTATCTGAAAGCTCCGGATAAATTATATGTGAGCAAAAGCGGAGATAGGGGGAATAAAGAATTCTTTTATGACGGAAAGAATTTTGTCTTATATTCAAAGGATGTTAACACTTATTCTTCTGCTCCCGCACCGCCTACAATCATGCAGACAATTGATTCCATACACAATACTCTGGGAATTGATTTTCCGGCAGCTGACTTTTTTTATCCTTATTTTGTAGATGATCTGCTTGAAGTTTCCGGCAACCTTGCCTATCTTGGAATTGCAACAGCCGGTAATAAAAAATGTTTTCATATTGCCGGAACCACACTGGATAAATCTTATCAGATTTGGATAGCAGATGACCAGACTTTTCTTCCGGTTAAACTCAGCATTGTATCGGTAAATGCAGGCTCTGATGAACATTATACCGCCTGGTATGAAGATTGGGCTCTTAATCCCGAACTGGATAATTCCATGTTTGATTTTAAAGCTCCTTCTGATGCTTTGAAAATCAGATTTTCAGTTAAAAAATAATTTGTATTTGAAATTTAAATTATAAATGCCATGAAAAAATTATCAGTGTTAACTTTATTTCTTACATCAATATTTATTATAAGTCTCTACCCGGGTGAGAGTTCTGCACAGCGTTTCGGAGGATCTAGAGGCGGCGGCTTTAACAGAGGAGGTATGGACAGAGGCGGTGATTTTAACCGCGGAGGATTCAACGGTGCTGACAGGAATATGGGAAGCAGTAATATATCCGGACGTGATTTCAATTCCGGAAGCACAAACAGAAATTACGGGAATATAAACAGCAGCAATATGAATAAGAGTAATATAAACTCTAATAATGTAAATCGTAATAATGTAAACACAAATGACGTTAACAGAAATAATGTCAATACCAATGATGTAAACCGTAATAACATTAATGACAATAATATCAATCATAATGATATTAATTACAACAATGTTAATGTTTACCATGGTTATAATTACGGAGCATACAGTTATCACTATGCACCGTATTCATGGGGTCATGCCTGGTATCCGGTGGGATATTCCTGTGCAGCATTGGCTACAACCGCAGCACTTATATCTGTTTCAAACCAGAATTATTATTATGATCAGGGAGTATATTATGTCCCGTCAGGGAGCGGATATACTGTAGTGCCGGCGCCGGTTGGAGCGGCTGTTTCAGTCTTGCCATCAGGCTATACTACTGTGAATGTCTCTAACACTACTTACTATTACTATGGAGGATCATTTTATACTTTATCCGGAGGTACTTATTCAGTTGTCACAGCGCCTTACGGAGCTGTAGTAACTCAGATCCCTCAGGGAGCTGTTCCTATTTCATTCGGCGAGAGTCAGGTGCTTAAGTACAACGATACATACTTTGAACCGATCATTCAGAATGGAGAAGAT
Source organism: uncultured Ignavibacteriaceae bacterium (assembly GCA_964561045.1). Lineage (GTDB taxonomy): Bacteria > Bacteroidota > Ignavibacteria > Tepidaquicellales > Tepidaquicellaceae > JAGPCH01. Next base: position 1,761 of record CAZLOL010000082.1, read on the forward strand.
GCTTATGAAGTAGTTCAGTATCAATGAGTTTAGAGAGTTTGGAGAGTTTGGAGAGTTTGGAGAGTTTAAGAGTTTGGAGAGTTTAAGAGTTTGGAGAGTTTAAGAGTTTGGAGAGTTT
>CAZLOL010000082.1:1978-10144 GCA_964561045.1 uncultured Ignavibacteriaceae bacterium
GTTTAAGAGTTTGGAGAGTTTAAGAGTTTGGAGAGTTTAAGAGTTTGGAGAGTTTTAACATTCAGATTTTAAATCGGTTTTAAAATTGAATTTATATGCTGATATGAAATTAATTCATAAAAAATAAAAGTCTATTGGAATATTAGTTGTTCTAAATAGCTGCATTATGATTCATACTATATGTAAGTTTGCATTTATCAAAATAATTAAATGAAAATCACAGACACCTTTTTTAAAATTATATTCATTTCAGTTTTATCAGCCTTTTTGATTTCAAATTTTTCTTTTTCACAGCAAAAAGAAGAAAATATTCAGCAGCAATTTAAAGGACAGGTTGACATAAAAGATGTTATAAAAGATATTTTTCACAGCAAATCAAGAATAAAGGACACCATCAATATTCTCGGAAATCCCCGTACATTATCCGTAAGCATTCTTCCCGGGATTTCCTATAATCCTGCAAATGGAGTGGTATTCGGAGTTTCAGCTTCTCTTTCCAAATATCTCGGCAGCACTACAAATACTAAAATTTCAGCGCTGAATGCTGCTGTTTCTGTAACTACTAAGAAACAGCTTAAGATTTCCGTTCAGTCAATCATTAATACAAACAGGAATGACTGGAGTCTGCAGGGTGACTGGAGATTCTGGAAATATTCGCAGAATACTTACGGACTCGGAACTCAGACTGTTCCGGGAGATGCTGAAAATATGGAATTCGACTTTATAAGATTCAATGAAAACGTTCTTAAGAAACTGATTCCAAATTGTTACATTGGAATTGGATACAGTTTAGAAGCTTATTCTGATATTACTACTCTTGACAGCAGTGATGTTTTTCTTTATCCTAATTATAATAATACTTACAGCGCTCAGTATGGATATGACAGTCTTAAGTACTTTTCTTCCGGGTTTGTTCTTAATCTGGATTATGATTCAAGGGATAACCCGATCAACCCTTATAAAGGTTTATATGCTGATGTAAAATATTACAATTACAGAAAATTTTTAGGAAGTTCACAGGACTGGGAAAATCTTCAGTATGAATTCCGGGCTTACAAATCCATTACAAAAAGCAGTTCATGGATAATGGCTTTCTGGACTCTGGGAACTATAGGATTAAATAATACCGGTCCGTATATGTCTTTACCCGCCGTTGGTTGGGATAAATATAATACAACAGGAAGAGGGTATATTCAGGGAAGATTCAGAGGAAATGATTTTGTATATGCCGGCTATGAAAACAGAATAAGACTTACAAAAAACGGCTTGCTTGGCATGGTGCTTTTTGTCAATGTTGAATCAGCGAGTAATAAGAATCAAAACGTTAAACTGCTTGATTTCATTGAACCTGCAGGCGGTATTGGAATCAGAATCAAATTTGACAAATACTCAAGAACAAATTTGTGCGTGGATTATGCAATCGGAAGATACGGTTCAAGCGGTGTGTTTATGAACATCGGGGAGTTCTTTTAATTTTAAAACGGTAGGATTATTTGTTTAAGAAATATTTTTTTAAAAAAACTTCTTACTTCATCATTTAACCAGCAAGTATATCTGACCTGATGTTATCAGAATTTTTCAAAAAATAAAATAGCGGAGATTTTATTTAATCTCCGCTATTCATTTTACATTTTAATACAATCTCTCTAATTTTTTATAAACTTTATATTAACTTTTAATATCTGTATCCTATACCCAATGTAAATCCATATTCATTAACTGTCCAGTCGAATCGGTTTTTGTCGTGATTTACACCAACATATTTAAATCCTAATGTCAGCGGAACCTGCGGAGCCAACATATAACCGGCGCCTGCATTTAACTGCCAGGTCATCTGTGAATTCACTCCGAATCCTCCGATATCACCTTTAGTCCAGGCAACCCACTTTCCTTTCTGATCAAGAACATATTCTGCATTCACTCCAATAACAGGATCTAAGAAAGAGTTATCATAAGCTGTCATTCTTTGTGCTCCGTTTGTATCAATAATCGTTGATGAAGTATTTAAAACAAATAATCGTCCTCCGCCATAAATGTCAACCATTGTTTTTTTGCTCTTTGAAGGGAATAAATAAGCGAGGAACAAATCATATAATGTTTGCTTCACAGTCCAGTTAGCGCTGAGAATATGAGGTGTATTAAGAGGAACCTCAGTTCCAAATCCCTTCAGATTTACATAACTTATATCATATACAAAGCTGACTCTGTCATACTTGAATTTTCCAACTGCTGAAGCTGCCATTTTCAGATATTTTACTGCATCAGAAAAGCTTTTATTGAAACCATATTTATTTCCTAATGAATCATATCCGACAGTGCCGCCTACAGCCATAAACCATGCATAAGGCATGATGCTGAAATTGAATCTTTTTGGTTTTGTTGCGTTTTTATCGGCTTTGTTCTTATTCAGAGATAGAGGAGTAAAATTTATTCCTGAGTTGAATTTCTCTAAATTACCGTTGATTCGTGATTCAAAACTGACATTGTTGATATTAGCGAGATTTTTTATATCTGCTAATTTTGGTAAATTTTCCTTAGCAATTGCAGAACAACTAATTGTAAGGAGTAACAAAAACAGAGTGATTTTTTTCATGATTTTTTTTGTTTTTTGTGGAATTAGTTAAATAAGTTGATCAGAATTAATTAAAAAAATTACTAAATTAAAAAAATGTAGTTATAATTTACGATTTATAATATAAATATTCCTTTATTCTTTATACCGTTTTACATTTTAAATGTGTTATCCCCGGTTTTTTTAAAATCAGGAATTCCTTTTTATCAAATTTATAAATTAAAAAATCGTATTAACTGTGTTGTATCATACAAAATTATAAAATTATAGACTTATTTTAAAGATATAATTTATTAATTCTGTTTAAGGAAATTGTAAAATTAAATATTAATAAATAAATCAACGTTTGTTTTTATTAATTAGACGAAATATCTTTGCTGTGGTTTCAGATTCAAATTAATTTTTTAATCAATATTCCGCAAAACAACTGTGATTTAACGAAGAAACCGGTTGGGCTCATTTTTTATTATTTTCATCTTTTATGTCTTTGACATTAAATGCAGGCGGAACATAATCCTTCGGCAGATATTCAGCAGGAATGGTGGTCATATTGCCGTCACGCATATTCCTGTAATGAGGAGACATGATCTCTATGCCGGCTTCGTTGCAGCAATCCTGAATGTTGGAGTGAAGCTCGGAATAAACGATCGCCTGTTTGTCCGCTGCCTGAGTATAAGCATTGATCTGATAAGATACATAAAAATCATCAAGACTTGTCTGAAGAACAAATGGTTTTGGTTCTTTAAGTATAAGCTCTGTCCTTAATGCTGCATTTATCAGGGCTTCATGCATTTTTTTCCACGGTACGTCATACCCGATGGTTACGGTAGTATGAATAATAAGTCCGGGATTATTTGCATTTGCGGTATAATTAATAGTGTGGCTCGAAAGGACAGTTGAATTAGGTATAGATATATCCTCATTTTTTATGGTCTTTATTCTTGTGACAAGAAGCGTCTTTTCAGTTACGATACCCATTACATCTCCGATCTTAATAATATCACCCAGCTGAAAAGCGCGCATATATGTGATCACCAGTCCTGCCACTATGTTCGTAATTGCAGAAGTAGAGCCGAAAGAAAATAAAATACCTATAAAAACCGATACTCCTTTGAAAGCATCTGATTCAGATCCCGGAAGATAGGGGAAGATCAATACAAGCATAAAGGCGTAAAGCACAAACTTCAGAATATTAAATGTAGGTTTTGCCCAGTCTTTATAAAAACCCTTCAGGTAAACATTCCCGGATTCAATCTCATCAGCAAAATACTTCAATGATTTTATGGCATAATGTGTAAAAAAATAAATCACTGCAATTGTAACAAGATTCGGTAGAAAATCAATTATACCGTTTACGATTTTGCCGGCAGGAGTTAAAATCCAGTCGATCAGAGTATCAGCATAGCTTTTAGTCGAAGGAAATATACTGAACAGCACGGGAAGAGCAATGTATAACACAATAATTTTTACAATGAGTTTCAGGATAGAATTAATTTTCAGGAAAAAATTTTTGTGCTGATCCGGATTTAGAATATTCAGATTTCCTATTTTGATGCCTGAAAAAAATGCTTTCCTGCTGTCAGTGATCATTTTCGCTGATTTCCTGAAAAGTATATTAATCAGATACATTAATAAGCCTATGATCAGAATAACAAGGACGGCGAGACCAATTCTTTTCAGAATATTCGAAAAGCTCATTTTTTCTTTCTCCTGCATTACTGAATCCCTGATCTTTGTCAGACATAATCCTGCTATTTTCTCAGGATTTTCATTGTACCATTTCGAATCATATTCTGTTATGGACATTATGATTTCATCTTTGTAAGTAATATCATATCCTGATTCATTCTTCAACATTATAAGAGAATCTTTATTGAACAAATCATTCTCATATAATTTTCTGATCTTATGGGTTATGGTCTGCGCGCGTTCTGAAGCATTGGATGAACCGATTCTTGTATAGATCACAAAAACCGTGTCAATAAACGGAATTACCGGAAATCCTCTTGCATTTTTTTTCAGTTCGCGTATTTTCTCCATTTGTTCCGCATCTCTCAATGAATCATTTCTCTCAATATTTCGGAGTTTGATTTCAAGTTCTTCTTTTTTTCTTAAATCCTTTGACGCAAGTTCGATTTCAGACTTAAGCTGAGCTTTTATCAGTGAATCAATCTTCTGCTGATCCGTCTGTTTTCTTATGAGCAATTCTGCTTCATGAAGTTTCTCAATTTTCAGCGAATCTATTTTAAGCGAATCAGCCGGCTGAGCAAATGAAACGGCAAAAGACAGGAAATATAGAAATAAAATTTTAATTATCATTTAAATATGATTTTATCTGTTTTATACAAAATTATTTTACTTTTTTCACGGCAGGAGGAAACCAAAGCTGTTCATAAATTTCAGGTTCAGGCAGATAACACCGGAGTACAATATAATACTCGCCTGTAGGTGACGGCAGCCAGTTGCCTTCATTTTCCTTTCCGGGAGATTTATTCTGTAAATATATAGTTAATCCTCCGTCACTGTCATACTTAATTTCCGGAGACCGGTCGCCGAGAGAATAACGGCTGATTGGATTTTCAACCAGGCAAAAGTCAAGCCCATACATTGTAAGACTCCAGAATGCTTTCACTTTCGGAAGCTGACCCGGTGCAAAATATAATTCATAATTGTTTTTTCCGGTAAATTCATTTTCTTCGGAATCTTTCCTGGTATTATAGTAAACACTTTCCTGAACATCATTCGCCACTATTCCTCCAAGGCACTGAACTGCTGCTCTAAGCAGAAATTCATTATTTGCTCCTGCGCGTCCCATGAATTTAGAAGGAGAATTCCAGCTGTTGCGTCTTGTATTTCCGTATCCGCTTAATGCAGCATTACGTAAAATTTCCATTCCTGTTTTCTCCGCGCGAATTAATTCAGCTTTGATCTCTTCAGTTAATGAATCAAATTCAGCGCCCGGCTCTATGCCAATCAAAGAAAACCATTTCAGCAGCAGATTATCCTTTTCCGGAGGAGGATTCTCCTTCATTGCTCTTGCCATGGTCTTCCATGGCGCAAGAAAATCCTCTTTCGGATCACCCGGCTGCCATACATCATGCCTGTCTGCGGTAAAAGTTTTATTCTGATTATAATAATCAAGAGGTGTAAGTTTGTATTGTGTTGAGATTTCATAAGCCTTTTCAGCATCGGAGGGTCCGTCTACAAGTGTTCTGCCGAAAATGATTACCCATGGAGTCGGACTCGGAGCGGTTCTTCTGACTCCTTCCGGTACTTCCCCGTTCCAATCCCTGTAAGAGATCAGAAATTTTCCTGCCTTGCTGCCAGTCGCTCTTTTTCCTATGTAATCAAAATTGTCGGAAGTCATATCGGCAAGCTCAAATGTAAAATACCTTTCACCCATATCCGGATGTTCAAGTATAACAGGACCGCTGCTGAGATCAAGAATTCCAATTGCATAAAAAGTATCGTTATTCGGGCTGCCTCCGTCCTTATAGTCAGAAGTGATCATCCTGCTTGCTCTCCAGAAAGAATTTACTGCAATATGCGGAGCATGAGGAGAGTCGCTTTTTAAATTTGTCCATTTATACCTGATCTGCGGGAGATAGATGTAAGGAAAACCGTAAATGAATGCCTGTACTCCGAGTGTATAGGTTAATTCATTTTTCCAATTTGCATTATCCATAAAAATTTATTAATTATTGAATTTGATAACATTACATTTAAATTCGGATGTAATATAATTATTATTTGATTCGGTAAATATTTACTTATCTGTGCTTGAATATTTTTGAACCGCTCAGATAAATTTTCAAATCTAAGCTTCACCGAATGCAAAATAATCAAAATTTCATTTATCTGAAAAAATAAAAGCCGTCTGAATTTCTTCAGACGGCTTCTTTAAAATAATTGTTTTATTTACCGAAATTTATTTGACAAGCATCATCTTTTTTGTGATCACATAATTATCAGAACCGCTTATTACACTTACCCTGTAAAAATAAGCTCCGGTAGATAGACTGCTTCCGTCAAATGAGAATGAATAATATCCTGCAGTTTGATTTTGACTTATTACAGTGAATAATTCTTTACCTGACATGTCAAATATCTTCACATTTACATTACCGTCAGCCGGAAGATCATAATTGATCTTCGTTGAAGGATTGAACGGATTCGGATAGTTCTGGGAAACTTTGAATGTTTCAGGTACTCCGATATTTACATCATTAGTTAAATTAAAATATTCAAAGTTACCGTTGAAATCTATTTGCTTTAATCTGTAGTTAAATCTTCCTGTGCTCAGATTATTATCCTGAAATGAATAGCTGTTAGTTACGGAAGAATTTCCTTTCCCTGAAACAAATCCTATATTGTTCCAGATGCTTCCGGATTCAGATCTTTCAATTTCAAAACCGCTGTTATTGAATTCCGAAATGGTGCTCCAGCTGAGGGTAACATTTCTTCCGCTGATCAGAGATGTAAATGAAGCCATCTCGACCGGTAAAGCGCCCCAGTCTGCAGTAGCTTTCAGTGTTCCCGGGCCGTTACATGCAAGAATGACCTTCGGACAGCTGTTGGAAATATTTCTGAATATCATTCCCTTTGGCAAAGTAATGTCATTTGCAATGGCCGTAATCGTTCCGTTATTTGTATTTATAACTTCCACTGACGGTGATATTCCGCTTGCATTTGTATTTACATTATTTGGGTTGAGTGAACCCTGGGAAATTGTAAGCGAAATATTTGATACAGCTAATCCCGAACCATTATCTCTGGTGGTCTGAATATAGAAGAAATCAGGATCAGCATCAGGTATAATTTTCAGCACAGTGGGAACACTCCATGTTGCTCCGTTCAGATCTGCAGCCGCTATGATCGCTAATGCCCTGTTTTTAACAGTAGTATTGTTTGTAATTGTGTTTACGTTGAATCCGTTTGTGAAATGCCATATAGCAGCCTGTATTGCCGCTGTTTCGCTGTTCAAACTTGTAAGCTGTCCTGCTCCGGGATTTTTTCCGGGATAGTAGTTGTAGACAATATAAACAACTTTTGCTGATGCTGTTGTAGTTGAGTCATCAACATAATCAAAATTTGGCATACAATTATCCGGCATCTTCGTAATATCATAACTGTAAAAGCAAGCGTCCGCTCCGGTATACGGGTTTCCGATTTTTCCATAGCAAAGACCGACTTTTCTTGTCTCAGAAAAATTTCCAACAGGATTTGTGTAAGTTAGATCTCTTGAATAAGACAGACCTTCAACTGAAGCCAGTGTGAGCTGACCGTATGAAATGTTGCATGCAGAAATAAAAATAAATAGCAGAAGAATGAATTTCTTCATTTGTGTTTCTCCTTTCGTTTTTTATGTTTTTATCAGTTAATCCTTTGGGGGATACTTATTCTGATTTAATATATTTCAAAAAGTAATATTTGGGATTACCTGGTGAAATCTGATTTTGTTAATTAAAAATATTGATTTTAATTTTGAAATAAATAATTCTGAAAATTTATTATTATATTTTAATTTTTACGACTTTACATATTTTAATTCCTGAATAAATGCTAAAAGTAAATATTAAAATTTATATTTTATT
>CAZLOL010000082.1:10244-14619 GCA_964561045.1 uncultured Ignavibacteriaceae bacterium
ATATTTTAATTCCTGAATAAATGCTAAAAGTAAATATTAAAATTTATATTTTATTTGTTCCGGATTTTTACTTTGAAATTATAGCCGATTCAAATAGAATTCTGATTTCATTTAAAATAAGATCAGAATATGGAATTAGGGGAAAACATATTTATATTCTTCCTATAATTTAAAAAATCCGGGAAATTCATTTTTCCTTTAAAAAGAAAATTTAACCTGGTTTTGGGTACCAGGTTATAAATGAATTTCCCTAAAATTATCAATCAAACTTTTAGCTTACAAAAATAATGAATAAATCAGCATTTACCAAAGAGAAATAATAGGTTTTGTGAAATCAGAAATTACATTAATTTAACTGCAAACTTCAAAATTCATAGAATTTGAATGCTTAATTCGGGTAATTTGCTTAATAATGTGAACTAATTGTATTTGAATACAAATTAAAAAGAACTGGTTTTTTTGAAAATGGAGATGGACTTCCAAACTACCTTAAATACCTTACTTTAATTATAAAACAAAAAAAAGCCGGGAATTATTAAACTTCCCGGCTTTGATATTTTAGAAAATACTTTGAAACCTTTTAAGAAATTATTTTACTAAAATCATTTTCATTACCTTGCTGAAACCGTTTCCTTCAAGTTTGTAGTAATATACTCCGCTTGAAATTCCGGTTGCATCAAATGTAACAGAATGATAACCTGCTGTCTTGAATTCATTTACTAATGTAGCAATTTCTTTTCCGGAAGTATTGTAGATCTTAAGAGTTACTTTGCCTTCATTAGTTAAATCATAACTGATATTTGTCGTAGGATTGAAAGGATTCGGATAATTCTGATGTAAACTGAATTTTTCCGGTGTACCTATTACTACTTCTGAATTCAGATTATGATATTCATAATTACCGTTGAAATCTATTTGTTTCAGTCTGTATGTGTATTTACCGGATGATACGTTTCTGTCTGTAAATGAATAATTTACGGCATTGTTCACTGTTCCGTTTCCGGCAACATTTCCTACGGTTGTCCAGTCATTAATTCCTGCAATACTTCTTTCAATGTTAAATCCGGAATTATTGTTTTCTGAAGATGTTGACCAGTTTAGTGTTACATTTCTTCCGTTAACTGCGGAATTAAATGCAGATAATTCGACCGGTAAAGCTCCCCAGTCTGCAGTAACTCTTCTTAATCCGATCACAGGAAGTGCCAGTACTAATCTTTGTGAACCCGGACAAGTATAAGTTATTCCCTGAGGAATTACTATCATTGCTTCAGCAGCAATAATACCCGAATTTGTACCGCTTACATAAACCGGATCCGAGTTTCCTGAAGGTAAAGTTGTATTTACAGTAGTAGGACTTACAGAACCTTGTGTAATTGTAAGAGCAATATTATTTATTGCAATAGGATTACCATCTTCATCAAGTGTCCTTATGTAAAATGCATCAGGGTCTGCATCAGGCAGGATCTGCATTGTTGTCAATACTGTTGTAAAAACACCGTTAGCATCCGCATCCGCAATGATAGCAAGAGCTCTGTTTTTGATGGTTGTATTAGTTACGGTATTTGCATTTACGCCATCGGAAAAATGCCATAAAGCGATCTGCGTTGCAGCAATCTCATTGTTAAGATTTGTAAGTTTACCAATGGGATTTGGATTAAAGGGATAATAGTTATTTAGAATGTAAACTATTTTTGGATCGGCTATTGCTGAATCTCTGTGACAATCGTCCGGAAAAGAGATTGTTCTGGTGATATCCACGCAATAAAATTCCGTTGGATCAGAATCTACAGAACCTACGATAAGCTTAGCATTAACTGTTCTGGATGATCCAGTATGAGGATCAGTGAAAGTTACTTCCGTACCACCGCCCGTTCCGGTAATGTGTGCATCACTCAGTCCGGACTGGCTGAATGAAATGTTTGCAGAAATAAGTAAAGCAAAGAAAAAGAATAACGTAATCTTTTTCATGATGTTTCTCCTTTCGTTTTTTTAATTTATATTTTTTTCAGACATTTCTTTGGGTGAAATTTTGTCTGAATTTATTAAATTCAAAAAGTAATATTTGGGATCACTAATTGAAAATCTGTTTACTGTTTTAAATAATATTCTGTAATTATAATTTATTAATTATTTTAATTAAAAATACTGATTTTTTAAATGAACCACAACAAAAGTAAAAAAGTTACACTAAAAATTTAATCCGGATTGTTTTGTTATTGTCTCACAGATTTTACTTTCTGCAATTAAAAATTTTGCAGTAAGAAAAGGTTTAGGGATATTTATTTTATTCAAACCTTTAATTAAATAAATCGGAAAATCAATTTACAGAACATAATTGCTTACACGAATCCTTACTTTGGGACAAAGGACATAAAAAGATTTTCCGATTATAATTTAATTTTTAAACCTTTGACGTTTTAATTTAATAATTTATAAATTAATACTCTTGGAAATTTTTTTCGCTTTGTGAAACATATTCACCCTGATAACTCAAAATAATATAGATTTTTATATTAAAATGGACTATTTTTAGAGAGGAATGTGAAACATTTGAATGAACAACAATAAAGACTTATCAAATTCCAATTTATTAAAAATTTTAAAGAGTTTTTCAAAAGATGAGATTCTAGAATTTGAAAAATTTGTCTCCTCTCCTGTCTATAATTCTCAAGGTACCTTGGTCAGATTATATGCAGAATTGAAGAAATTTTATCCTGAATTTTCTGATATTGAACTTTCTAAAGATAAACTTTTTGATAAAGTTAATCCGGGTAAGGAATATAATGATATAATATTCCGGAAATACATGTCAAATCTGCTGAAGCTGGCTGAAAGATATCTGATCTATCTGGAAAATCAGACCAAACCGGAAAGACAGTCAGTCAATCTTTTGGATCAGTTTGATAAAAGAAATCTTAATGGTTTTTATGAAAAGCTTCTTCATCAGACAGAAAAAACTGATAAGGAAAAAAAGATCATCTCTAATGAATCATTCTACAATAAACATCTATTAGAAGAAATTAAGGTTATTCATAATGTAAGAACAAGTAAACTTCACCTTATGAAACCTGATCTTAAAATATCTCATATTTACCTGCTTATGAATGTACTTCTTTCAAGTACAGTTTACAATAATATGATGCTAGTTAACCGTAAATCTTTCAAAGAAGCTGAAGATAATAATTTCTTCGGTAATTTTTTTAAAGCTTTTGATATAATAAATTATCTGAGAATACAAGACTGTCTGGAAAAAGAGGAAAAATGGTTCGTCGAATTATGTAATTATGATAACCTGCTGATGAATGATCCTTATGATTTAGTTAACCTTAAAAAGATGCATGAGTATCTTATCAGTCTTATTCCACATTTCAACAAGAATCTTCTTTATACTTTTTTTTCCCACATCAATATTTTCTACCTTCTTAATATTTCTAAGGGAGCTGATGATCTGAAAAGAAAATTATTGGATAACTATAAGCTTATGATATCAAGAGAACTTTATTCTGACGGAGAAAGAAAATTTATTAATTTTTCTGAATATAAAACTATTCTTTATTCCGCACTCAGAATAAAAGAATTTGATTGGTGCGAAGAATTCATAGAAAAATTTAAGAACTTTCATAATCCCGGAAGCAGGGACAATATTGTTATTTACAGCAAAGCCTGCCTTAAATTCGAAACCGGAGATTTTGAAAGTTCAATGAATTTCCTTTCTGTTTTAAATGCAGACAATGTCATTCTGCAGCTTGATAAAAATATTTTACATCTGCTTATATATTATGAACTTGATTATTATGATTCAGCATTATCTTTAGTTGATTCCTTCAGGCATTTTATAAAAGACAACAAAATTTTATCAAATGAAGTAATAGAAAATCACTGTAATTTTATCAGGTATTATAAAACAATTCTCAGGCTAAAGCAAAATAGTGTAAACAGTCTGGATTTTGAATATTTAAGAAAAGAGATTACTTTTCATGATAATATAAGAAGAAAAGAGTGGCTACTTGAAAAACTTGATGAACTTCTCAATAAGAATAATGTATTGAAAAAAGTTAACTGATTTCTGATAAGATCCTGTCTTTATTAGTTTCTGATACCCCCGTTTTCAAATCCTTAGGTCAGACATTCCTGTCTGAGAATTATAATGAAAATTGAACTGCAAAACCTGACAGTAATGTTTTTTCTGAATTGTTAATTCGTCACAGTATTCCAGAATATTTAAAAATTCTAAAATTATCTTTCTTTTTAGTCATGGAATTAAAATAAAATATAAGCTTTCTTAATACAACCCCGCACCCGTCCCATCCCCTTTGAAGAGAGAGTGTCTCAAAACATTGGATTTTATTGAAACCACTATGACACAAAGACGCAA
>CAZLOL010000083.1:0-13142 GCA_964561045.1 uncultured Ignavibacteriaceae bacterium
CTCCTTTACTTCGGCAGTATTGTAAGTTTTACAAATTTAATTATTCTTAAATCAATATCCAAATATATATTTCCTGTTATTTTTAAATTGCGAAAACTCATTAAAAATGTCAGTTGTAAAAACTCAATATCTTATGCTGATAAAATATAGATTAAAAATAACAGAAGTCTGGGTATGGAAGTAAGAAAGTTTAATTATTTTAAGATATAATTTTTTGATAATAATTTTTCTTTATCTTTGAAGTCAATACCTTAATTGCTTTTAATTCGTCCAATTTCTTTAAAAACCATTTGTCACTATTACTGTATTCTTTCTCTAACAACATTATATTTATTTCCTTAATATTCCAATCTGTAATTTTTTCAGGGTTTTCTTTAAGCTTTAAAGTCTTTTTGTAAATATCAATAAAATATTTTGAAAGAGACTTGTATCTCAAATTATATCTATCCGAATTAAGAATCTGATGATTGAATGAATCTATTGCTGAATGTGCAGCTTCATATAATTCCAATTCATAATAGCACATAAGATTGATATTGATAAGAGCAACTTTGAATGGGTGATCTTTAAAATATATTTTTGATGTACACTCAAGGGATTTTTCAAAATTTCCTTTATTTAATTCTATAATTGATTTCCCGTAATTATATAAATAATCATAATTTTTAGGATGAATATATTTTTTTATTTTAACGATAAATTCTTCAGCCCATTCTATTTCATCCAGGCTTGTTGCAGCTACAACGGTATTTGAGAACTCAGTCCAGGAAAAGCCGGAGTAATCTGTCTGCGAATTTTCAATTACCCTGATTTTATGCTTGTATAACTCGAACTGATCGTTACAATATTTCAAGTCACGCTCCCTCATTTTTCGAGTGCAGGAAGAAGTCAAGACAGCAAAATAAAGTGAATAATCATCACGAATTTCCTGTGTGTCTTTGTTGAAAAGTTCAAGAAACATTTTTTTTGAATTGAAGAAATATGATTCCTCTTTTGGACACAGAATTGTCTGCATCAGATTGCATATCAAATACATCGTTTTATCCTGATCTGTTTCAAGAACAGAATTATTAATGAATGAATCAAAATCAAAGTTGAGGAATAACCTGTCAAGATTTGAATTTGATTTCATTTTAGAATAAGAATTCTTCAATGAAGTAGTGCATTCGAGGTACATCAGCGCCTGAAATAAGTAATAACAGGTATCATAAGAAAATTTATTGTTATGTATCTCAATAAAATCTACCGGGATATTTCTTGTTAGACTGAATTCGGTTTTAAATCCTTCCAGAATTGATTTGTTGTTGTAATATTCAGGATACTCTTCCGGGAAGTCTTTATCAGAATTTTTCATTACAAGCTGATAATAATCATCAACTTTCCTGCTACTCAGCTCTTTCAGAAGTGTTTTTTTAAAAATAAATTTTTCTTTTCTTATTCCAACATAAGAAAGAAATATATCAGACAGCTTATGAAGTTCCGACATAAGCTTTTTCATAATATCATGACTATAAACTTTTCCCGGATATATTTTTGAAAATATTTTTTCATTCTCAGCATCATATTCCGGATGATATTTTACAAGAGCATCAAAAAGCTTAATGAGATTTTTATTTTTATTATGGAAAGGTGAGCGGACGAAGTCACTGAAATGTTTCAGATCTGCCTTAGAAAAAGTTCTCAATATGTCTATTGATTTGCTGTGGATCAATTTTTCGAGTTTTGTATTTTCGTAAATTTCTTCTCATTCTTGAGGAGAAGAGCATTTCTGAATTCTTCAATTTTTCCTATGATCCATTTGTTTATAAGCAAAAATTTGTTTTCAAACATAATTTTTTCAATTTTTTTCAATACTATTTCATCAATATTGTCAGGATTCAATTTTAAATTCAAAAGTTCTCTGTAAACATTCAAAAAATAGTTCGATTCTTTTTTAGTTCTAGAATTAAACTTAATTGATTGCTGTATCTGATGTCTAAATGAATCGATATTTGAAATAGAAACATCAAATAAGTTCAATTCATAATAACAAATCAAAACTTTCCATCTGATCATCGTATTTAACAGGTGTTCTTTATAATAAATTTTAGAAAAATATTCTAAGGATTTTTCATAATTATTTTTTTCCAATTCAATACAACCTTTTGCATAATGCATAAGAAATCCAACATCCGACTGAAGCAGATGTCTCTTACTATTTACAATAAATTCTTCCACCCATTTAATTTCGTTTAAATATAATCCGATATGAACAGCGCTGGCAAAATGTGAATAAGTAATATTATTATGGGTATCCATGTAATTACTAATGATTAGCATTCTTAGTTTTGTAAATTCGAATAACTCTGAGATATAATTTAATTTATAGTCCCTTAACTTTCGTGTGCCGTAACTTTCAAAGACGTCAATATAACATAATAAATCCAAGCGTACTTCGTTCTCATTTCCAATGAAATATCCTGAAAACATTTTTTTTGTTTTGTAATAAAAAGATTCATTCTCAGGATTAAGAATCATTCTTATTATATTAAGTAAATTATATAATAATTTATCCTGATCCGTTTTCAACTGCATATTGATTATATAAGAATCAAAATCAAAGCAATTTAGAAAAGAAAGTAACTTTGAATTACTATTCTGGAAAGGATAAGTATTATTTTGATGAATAACATTGTGACAGTCTATAAGTAAATGGAATAAATAGTAACACGAATTATATACAAATTTATTGCTGAGGCATTCATCATAATCAATTCCTCTATTTCGGGCTAGATAAAACTCGATTTTTAGTTGTTCCAGGTCAGCTTTATAATTTGTGCGATGATGACGGTTATCCTCTAAATTAATTTCAGTGTTTTTCATTGACAATAAAAAATAATCTTTAAGCTCTCTCAATAACAATTCATTTAAAAGATATTTTGCAGATAAATATTTCTCTTTATATATTCCTGTTATGGATAAAAATCTCTCTGTCAAATCTGTAAACTCCGACATCAATTTTTTAATATTGTTATGATTGTATGCTTTTTCCGGATATATTTTTGAAAATATTATTTCATTCTCAACATCATATTCAGGATGATACTTTTTTAATACATCATACAGTTTAATGAGATTTTTATTTTTATTATGGAAAGGCGAGCGTACAAAATCTGAGAATTGTTTCAGCTCTTCCTTAGAAAAGGTTTTTAAAACGTCTATTGCTTTGCTGTGTATCATTACTCTTTAATTAATGAATGCAAACAGTGACGGATGAAAATAATCTAAGACTTTTAAATTTAGAATAAAAGACCTTTCTGCCGGAATCCGATTCAACTCCGATTTTCTTATTAACTCTAATTAAATTGTGAAGTCATCATCACATTATTCGCTTTTTCCGCCATTATTTTTTCACTTTTTTTCTTTCAAATCCTTTCATTACGGCTCGTAATTTAACTTATCAATACATTCCTATGCTTGAGCGGTTTCACTTTTTGGAAAAAGTTTCTTTGGAATAGTCATATTGATAAGAGTATTTTTGTATCAAGTAAATTTACGAAACAAGTTCTTAAAAATTTTTTATAACTAAGTTTTAATTGAAAGGAATCAGTTTATGAAAAAGCTAAACGTAGTTTCAATCGCAGCAACAATGATTGTCTTAATATTGCAAAATGTATTATCGGCAAATTCACCGGTTTTAAAATTCACCGGTGCAGGACCGAATAGTTTTTTTGGTATATCAACCAAGAATGCTGGAGATGTAAACAATGACGGATTTGAGGATGTAATTATCGGCGCTTCTTATAATCCTAACATTAATCCAATAGGTAAAGCATTTATCTATTTTGGGGGAATTATAATGGATACTATTCCAGATGTGATTTTTCAAAATCAAACTCCTAATGATAATTTTGGATTTTGTGTGGATGGTGCCGGTGATGTAAATGGTGACGGATTCGATGATGTAATTATCGGTGCAGGTTTATATGTATCAGCCAGTGGTTACGGAAGAGCATATATTTTTTTTGGAGGAGCTTCTATGGATAATATTCCGGATGTAACTATACAAGGCGCTCCGGGAGATGGTTATTTGGCTTATTTTGTATCTAATGCCGGTGATGTTAACGGAGATGGATTTAGTGATGTAATAGTAAATGGATCTCACAATGATTATGGAAGGGTTTTTCTATACTTTGGTGGGGCATCAATGGACAGTATCCCGGATATAACATTTGAAGGTGAATTGCAAACAGATCATTTTTCATTTGGAGAACTTTCGAAACTTGGTGATGTAAATAATGACGGGTTCGATGATGTGTTTATTGCTTCCGTAAATTATCCCTGTTACTCATGTCCTAGTAGAGGAAAAGTGTATTTATATTATGGTGGAATGAGTATGGATAATGTTGCCGATCTGACTATAATGGGAGAAAATACAGGTCAAAATTATTTCGGAGCTTCAAAAGAAGGTGGCGATATAAATGGTGATGGATTCGTTGACCTTATTGTGAGTGACCCAAACTGGGGTATTTATGGAACTGGTAATATCGGCAGATTATATGTCTTTTATGGAGGAGTAAGTATGGATACAATTCCTGATAAAATTATTCGGGGGCAATTTGATGATGATAATTTTGGCGCAAATGTTACGAGCAGTGATTTAAACAACGATGGATTTGATGATATAATTGTTGGCGCTTCTAAATTTCAATATCCTGTATATCAAGGTAAAGTATATGTTTATCTCGGAGGTGCAAATATGGATACAACAGCTGACATTACACATGTAGGTGAATCAGATTCAAGTGAATACGGCGAACAGGTTGCTGCAGTTGATATTGATGGAGACGGATATAAGGAATATTTAGTTGGTGCAAGCAGATATTCCGGAACTGTAGGAAGATCATACTTATATCATTTACCTGATATTTTAAAAGTCACGCCATCACAGAATGCAATCAATGTCACTAAGTCATCAGATATTCAGGTGACTTTTTCAAAAGAAATGAATGCATCAACGGTTAACTCCTCAAACATAAAAGTATTCGGATTTCAAACAGGTCTGAAGAGTGCTGCTGTCAGCTACAATGCCGGGACCAGAACCGCAACAATAAATCCTTCATCTGATTTTAAAGTCGGTGAAAAGATTCAGGTCACACTTTCATCAGGGATTAAAACTTCTTCTAACATACCTATTACTCCATTCATATGGACTTTCACAGTTCAGGCATCAGGCGGGACAGGGATATTTACTGAAATACAAAATATTTTACCCGGCCTGGATATAATTCATAATTTATTACCGGGTGATTTTGATAATGATGGTGATCTGGATCTGTGCGCTATTAATTTTCATTTCGGTTTTTATATAAAGGTTTTCAAAAATGATGGTTCAGGGAATTACAATACAACAGCAATATCATTAAACATTTCACCTTATGCAAACACTTACATATCATCACTGGCAGCCGATTATGATAATGATGGAGATTTGGATATAGCTTTAACAGCACAAAACAATGACATAATAATTTTCAAAAATAATTCAAACGGAGCATTCAGTTATAGTAGTACCGCTCCGGGATTAGGAGCAGCTCTTTTTAAACAGGGAGATTTTGACAATGACGGCGACATTGACCTTGTGAGCTACAAAGATGAAATCGGTGCATCATTGGGTAATACAATAGTATCAGTAAATGACGGATCAGGTAATTTCATTTTCCGGTCTCAGGCTTATTCAAGCTGCGGATGCCCGATAGAAGGTGATCACATCAGCAGTGCTTTGCTTGTAAATGATTTTGATAATGACGGTGATTTGGATATAGCAATTGAAGGGAAGCAATTAGACGGTGTAGCTGATCATTCAAATTGTGAGTGTTCATATTTTGATATATTTAAAAATGCCGGAGATGGTACATTTGCGGGAGTATCCAGTGTAAATGCTCTCAATTATTTCGGGAATGCTGTTTCGGATGATATTAACGGAGATGGATATAATGATCTGATTACAAATTCAAATGATATTTATTCTAACAATAATTTAATTTTTACACATTCTACTTTTCCCGGAGCAGGAGGTAACTTATTGACAGGAGATTTTGATGGAGACGGTGATCTTGATTTATCGGAAAATATTCAAAACTCCAATCTGGTAAAATTTTACAAAAATAATAGTCTTGGAAACTTTTCGGATCTTTCATTCAATTCAGTAAATCAATATAACAAATATTTTGAATCAGGAGATGTAGATAATGACGGTGATATAGATGTATTGGTAGTATATTCCAGCGGTCAAGTTTCTGCATTGCGAAACAATTACAGCTGCACACCTGCTTTCTGTTCTATTACAGGTGATTCCATTGTTCCTATTGGTTCTTTAAATAATTTATATATCGGATCAACTAATAACGGTTACTGGGATATTACAAATTATGATACTACGCAGGCTTCTATTGTTCCAAATCCGGGAGGAGATTCTGTACTTGTTAACGCAGGTCCTGTACCAGGTCATTTCACATTATTTTTTATTACACCGGATAGCTGCGGAGGATTGCCATTTTGTGAAAAGCACGTATATGTGGAAGGCAATGGAGTATGTCAGATTACAGGAAATGAAACTATCTTACCGGGAAGTTTAAATAATGTATTCCTTAGCAACTCATCTGCGGGCTATTGGGAAATTTCAAATTATGATAATACACAAGCTTCAATTCAAATTAATACAACAGGTGATTCTGCAAGAATATCTGCCGGACTTATTGCAGGACATTTTATTTTGTTTAAAATAATTCCAGACGGACACGGCGGATATCCTTTCTGCGAAAAGCACGTTTATGTGGAAGATTCGAATGCAATAAATTGTAATATTACAGCGATATTGGAAGGTGAATTCAATTTAGCCTCGGGTAAATTGAATATGAGGGATACAATTACAGCTTTTCTAAGAAATATTCAAGCACCATATGCAATAGTTGACTCTGCTAATGCTGTAGTAGATTCATTAATATTTACAGCCGGCTTCAGATTCTACAATGCTCCTGCAGGCAGCTATTATATTGTATTGAAACACAGAAATGGTATTGAGACATGGAGTAAGTCAGGCGGAGAAGTTTTTACAAGAGGCACTGCTTTGAGTTATGATTTCAGTTCCGCTCAATCACAAGCTTATGGAAATAATCTTAAACTCAAAGGAACCAAGTATTGTATTTTCAGCGGTGATGTAAATCATGATGAGATTATAGATTTAGCGGATTTGATTTTAATTTATAATGACGCCAGTTCTTTTGCAGCCGGATACTTAATCACGGATTTGACCGGTGATAAATTAGCTGACCTTTCTGATATGACAATTGCATATAATAACAGTGTTAATTTTATACAGCTGATGAGACCGTAAAAATAAGTTCACCTCTTTCCAAAGCCCTGTTCCCTGGGCTTGGAAAGCAAGGTGATCGGGCTTTCTGCCGGACAAATAACAATTTTAAAAACCTTTAAAAATAAAAATCATGAAAAACATAAAACAACAAATAGCATTAGCAACATTGATAGTTTTCACAGCAATTAGTTTTACTTTTGCAAATGAAGCTGAGTATAAACTAACGATTAAGAATATAAACAAAATCTCTTCAAACCAATTAGAGTTTGATATTTATCTTCAGCATACAAATCCGGGTGAATCGAAATTCTATTATATAGCGGGCCAATACTTATTTGATTTCAATTCCAATATTGCTAACGGAGGAACATTAAAATATACATTGATTAGCTCTGAATTGCCTTCTTATCTGCAACCGGCAAATCCTACTATCGCAGGTAATGTTCTTAGATTAGCAACTAACAAAGTTCCCTCAGCTGATAATGAACACTTTACAATTTCACCGAAAGAGCCCGGTACTCTGATAGCCAGAATGCGGATAGAGACTTCTGAGAAAGAATTTTCAGATGCAGAGCTTAAATTAGAATGCAGAGTAGGTCCTGAGAATCCGTTTACTAAAATTTGCAGCTTTGATGGCAACAAAGTTGCGTCAATATTGAATAATACTAATGAAGTTGCAACGGATAATAATGCAATAAATAAGAACGAACCGGAGAACACATTGCCAAAGGAATATTCACTTTCACAAAATTATCCAAACCCTTTTAATCCGACTACAAATATAAAATTTGCTTTACCAAAAGAATCTTCAGTGAGGCTTGCGATTTATGATATAACAGGAAGAGAGATTCAGGTCTTGACAAACGGGAAGTTAAATGCAGGCGAATACGAATTCCAATGGAACGCATCACAGTTTGCAAGCGGAATTTATTTTTATAAAATATCAGCGGATAATTTTTCTCTGGTGAAGAAGATGGCTCTGGTGAAATAAAAAATAATTCCTTAAGTGCTTATTCACTAAGTTGAGCAGGTTGAGTGGGAAGAGTGAGTTAAATTAATCTGGACATATAAACTTAGTGCTTAATGCCGTGGTGAAAAAGAGAAATGTTATGTTTAAGGAATCAAATCGCAAATTCAATTTGCATAGGCGGACTGCCGGTAAATTTTTGAAATGAAATCATTCTTAAAGGGAGTCCGTTTTTTAAAAAGATGGAATCCCTTTAATTTTCAATTCTCAATTTTCTCAATGAGTATTGAAAAACAGATATCGTATCCGGATTAACACTTAAATTGTTTATAAATAGTTTAGTCTGTCAAATTGATTGTACTGCGAATCATCTTATCATAAACTTAATAATCTACTTTACATATTTTGATCTTCGTTTTTGAATGTATTGCTTTTCTGATTTCAGTCGTTCGATGTCTTCTAATCTTTTCAAAAACCAATCGCTGTCAATTAAAGATCTGGATGCTCTTATTTTGTCTATAAGAATAAATATTAACTCATCATTTTTAGTATCATAATTCAATCTTAGATTTAACAGTTCTTTGCAGAATGAAATAATTTCAAAATATTTTTTTTTATATGCATCATTCAGATAAGTTGATCTTTTCAGGTAGTGTTTGAATGTATCTATAAGGGAAATAGCCTGCTCATACAATTCCAATTCATAATAACACTTAAAGCTTATAATTTTAAACTGTGATTTCGTAACTTCCTCGGAAGTCTTTGAAATATATTTTGAGGAATGTTCCAAAGATTTTTCGTAATTTCCCTTTTCAAATTCCAAAAGCGCAAACGACGCATGAAATATGTTTTCCAAATCTGCATCAGGGACATTCTTAATAAAGGTATTTATAAAATTCTCTGTCCACTCTTTATCGTATTTAACTCCAAATTTAATATGAAAAAGGAATTGCAGGGGAAAGAAAATAAAACTATTTATATAATGCTTTTTAACAGCTGCTGCATTCAACTTACATAAATCAAACTGCTCCCTGTGATACTTCACATTTCCTGCTTCTACTTTGTTAATACAGTATGCCTGCAAAACCGAAAGGTAAGCTAAAATATATTTCTGTTTTTCATCACAAAAATAATCAAAATTGTCAAGAATAATCTTCTTAGCTTTCAAATAATAAGATTCATCTTCAGGATATACTATCATCATAAGAAAATTATATTTGAGCTCAATAAAGAAGTTCTCTATTCCGCTTTCTCTTAGCTGTATTACAAAGGCACTGAAATCAAAATTATTTAAGAATAATTCAGCAACGGAAAGTTTGCTGTCATAATTATATTCGCTTCTTAAAATTGATAAATCATAATAGTCATAAAAAAGATGGTCAAGAAAATAACATAGATTATATTCACTTCTTTTAAAAAGATATTCATAATTTTTCTGTTGCTGATTCCTGTAAATATTAAATTGTATTAACTGGTTTTCAAGAGAAGCTTTCTGGTTAAAGTTAAAATCCGCATATTTTAAATCTTTAGCTCTCCCATCTAAACGGCTGACATTTACTAAAAAAATATTATCCAGTCTTCTTTCATCCAACTCTTTATTAAGTAAAATGATATTTCCAATTTCATTTGTATTAATTCTGATTTGGATCAAAAAAGTTGTTTCAATTTCGAGAAATTCTGATAAAAGTTTTTTAAAGTTATTATGACTGTATGACTTTCCCGGATACACTTTTGAAAATATTTTCTCATTCTCAACTTCATACTCCGGATGATATTTTACAAGAGCATCATATAGCTTAATAAGATTTTTATTTTTATTAAAGAATGGCGAGCGGACGAAGTCTGAGAATTGTTTCAGCTCTTCTTTTGTAAAAGTTTTTAATATGTCAATTGCTTTGCTGTGTATCATGTTTCGCCATGTTTAAGCAGATTTTATGATTTTTCTTTCTTTAATTTTATTTTTTTTGAAATACAAATTCTCAAGTTCTTCAATTTTTTCAGAATTCCATTTTCTTTGCAAAAGATTTAATTTTGAATTATCGTTCTTCATTTGTGCGATGAGGGAGTAATTAACTTTTAGTGGATTTAATTTTAACTTAATTAACTCAAGGCAAATTTTAATAGTAATATTCAATTTGTCTCTTCGATATTTTGTTAATTCATTAGTGTTTGCTATATAATGTTTAATAGTATCAATTCCTGAAATTGTTTCTTCATATAAACTTAATTCAAACAAATTATACAATGTTAATATTTTTGATTCAGTTTTATAACTAATATCGGAAAATTTTACTTTAGAAGTATATTCTAATGAGATTTCATAATTCTTCTTCTGGAATTCTATAAGTGCTTTTGAATGATTTTGTATATTTTCTTTTTCTTCAGTTCCGACAAAATTTATAAAATTACGGATAAAATTTTCTGTCCAATCAACTTTATCTAAATGCAAGGCAATCTTAACAATATTCCCAAATTCTAAGAATGACATGTAATATTTTCCTGAATAGAAATTTATCATTTGTTGTATTTTGAAGTCACATAACTCAAAATATTGAAATATAAATTTTTCACTCGTTCTTAGCTTTGTTAGACAATAGTCTTCTAATGTGCCAAAACAAAAGAAAATCCTCTCTTCACTTAATGTTTTTAACAATTCATCAGAATTTTCTATTAATACTTGTTTAGCATCTTTAAAATATTTTTCATTCTCCTGATATAAATACATCAAAATCAAATTTGTTTGAAAATATAGAAAGTGATTTTTATTTTTTGAATTGGATAATCTCAAAAGAAAATTTTCGAAGTTACAATTAATCAAAAATTCTTTCGTACTAAAAAATTCCGTTTTGATGTTATAATTTAACATTGCCCCTTCAAGCTGACAATAATCATAAAATATGTAATCAAGTGCATGACATAAAACCATATCATTGGCTTCAATAATACTTTCAATAGAATCTTTGTAAGATTCCCTGTTATAATTAAAATAAATCTTTGATCTCTCTAACCGATGTTTTTCAAAGAAACTGACCGGGTATATTTCATTATTAGCTATACTATCTTCAAGTGATTTAATTTTCAATAAAAATAAATTATCCAGGTTTCTTGAATCATATTCATCGAGTAAATATTTGTTTTCATAGAATTTTTCTTTTCTAAAATGAATCTCTGATAAAAATATTTCAGCAACTCGGAATACCTCCGACATCAGCTTTTTCATTATATCATGACTATATACCTTAAATGGATAAACCTTTGAATATACTTTCTCATTTTCAACTTCATACTCCGGATGATATTTTACAAGAGCATCGTATAGCTTGATCAGATTTTTGTTTTTATTAAAGAATGGCGAGCGGACGAAGTCGGAGAATTGTTTCAGTTCTTCCTTGGTAAAGGTTTTTAAAACATCTATTGCTTTGCTGTGTATCATAACCTGGGGTTAGTTAGTGAATACAATAGTAGTAGGAAATTAATTTAAGTCTTATGATTTTAGAAAAAAAGACATTTCTGATGAGTCCGATGTTATAACTGTAATTAATTGGAATTTGTTATCAAGTAGCATTAAAAGGATATGGCAACCGTACTTTAAATATTATTTCACCTCAAATTCTTTCACTTTTTTTCTCTCATATTCTTTCATTCCGGCTCTGAATTGAACTTATCAATACATTTCTGCATTCAAACCGTTTCACTTTCCGAAAAAAGTTTCTTTGGAATAGTCATAACGATGAGAGTATTTTTGTAAGGCAAGTTTAAGTAACCCGTTCTTTGAAAGTTTTTTTAACCACCTAAGGTTATAAGAAATAAATTAGAATTCAGATTCACTAAATCAAATTAAAATTTAAAGGGAGAAAAAATCATGAATGCAATCAATTTTAAATTCGCAACATTATTAACAGTTTTCATAATTGCAGGGAATGTCTTTGCAAATAATATTCAACTCAGCAGCGTCTCTCTCACAGACCAAAACACAACTAATCATTCAATGAACGTAAAGTTCAACCTGTCATGGGAAAATTCCTTCAGAGATGACATCAACTGGGACGCTGCCTGGATTTTTGTAAAATATAAAACCGGCTCGGGTGAATGGTCTCATGCAACTCTCTCGTCTAACTCATCAGACCATTCATCACCTGCCGGATCTGTAACGGATGCTGTAACAGACGGCAAAGGTGTATTCGTTCACAGAAATGCTAACGGAGCAGGAAATAATAACTGGGTTGATGTAAAACTTAAATGGAATTACGGAGCAGACGGAGTCGGTGATAATGATAATCCTACTGTGAAAGTATTCGGAATCGAGATGGTGTATATACCGCAGGGAAGTTTTTATGCCGGAGACGGAACGATTACTAATATTCAGGGACAATTTACGGATCATAATACTAATAATCCTCTTCAAATTACCGGCGAAGGTCAGTTGACATTGGGTGGAACCACTCCCGGCAACCTGGGGAATCATAACAGTACCGGAATGGAAAACCCGGACGATTTTAATGATGCAACTACAAAAATCCTTCCGGCAGCTTATCTAAAAGGATTTAAACAATTTTATATAATGAAATATGAGATCACGCAGGAACAGTATTGTGAATTTTTAAATTGTTTAACACGTGCTCAGCAAATTACAAGATCTTATACTGATATTTCAGGAAGGAATATTACGAATACCTTTGTATTGAGTGTTACGGGAGTTCCAAGTTACAGAAACGGAATCAGATGCGATGCATTAATTCCTCCTTCTCCTTTACCCGTAATTTTTGGCTGCGATTTGAATTCCAACGGAATTTATAATGAATCAAATGACGGACAGAATGT